>NZ_JANSIO010000138.1:0-12325 GCF_047462195.1 Synechococcus sp. R3-13
CCGGCCAGGAGCTGGCCCTCTACGACCTGATCTGGAAGCGCACCGTCGCCAGCCAAATGGCTGAGGCGCGGCAGACCCACACCATCGTACTCATCGCCGTAGACGATGCGGTGTTCCGGGCCAGCGGCAAGCGCATCGATTTTCCCGGCTTTTTCCGCGCCTATGTGGAGGGATCCGACGACCCAGAGGCGGCTTTGGAAGATCGGGAGGTGCATCTGCCTCTGTTGCGGCAGGGGGATCCCCTCCGCTGCCAGAAGCTGGAACCCGTTGCCCACGAAACCCAGCCCCCGGCCCGATATACGGAAGCCTCCTTGGTCAAGGTGTTGGAAAGTGAGGGCATTGGCCGCCCCAGCACCTACGCCACCATCTTGAATACGATCATGAGCCGTGGCTACGTCAGGCCGATGGGGAATGCCCTCGTGCCCACCTACACAGCTTTTGCAGTCACCGAGCTGCTGGAAAAATACTTTCCCAACCTGGTGAATACCCGCTTCACCGCCGAGATGGAGCAAACGCTGGACGACATTGCTTCTGGACAGGCGGAGTGGCTGCCCTATCTGCGCCATTTCTTCTTGGGCGAGCAGGGTCTCGAGGGACAGGTAAAGGCGCGCGAGCTGGAAATTGATTCCGGCCTGGCCCGCTCCATCCATCTGGAGAACCTGCCTGTCAAGATCGGCATTGGCCCCTATGGCCCCTATGTAGCAGTTGAAACTGAGTCTGGAGAGGTGCGCGCCAACCTGCCGGAGGATATTCCCCCCGCCGATCTGAGCCCAGAACACATTGCGGAGCTGATCCAGCGGAAGCAGGAAGGCCCCAAGCCCATTGCCTTTCACCCGGAAACCCAAGAGCCCATCTACGTGATCCCGCAGGGCCCCTATGGCCCCTATGTGCAGTTGGGGGAAGTTTCTGAGGACAACAAAAAACCCAAGCGCACCTCTCTGCCCAAAGGGCTGAAACCGGATCAGGTCACGCCAGAGATTGCCTTGGGGTTGCTGAGCTTGCCCCGCACCTTGGGGGAACACCCGGAATCGGGGAAAAAAGTGCAGGCCGGCATTGGCCGCTTCGGCCCCTACGTGGTCTGCGATGGCGATTTTCGCTCTCTGCCCGCCGATGAGGATGTGCTGACCATCAGCCTGGAGCGGGCGCTGGAGTTGTTGGCCCAGCCCAAGAAAGGCCGTGGGCGCGGCTCTGCCAAGCCCTTGCGGGAGCTGGGATCCCATCCTGAGGATGGTGAGCCGGTCAATCTGCACGACGGCCCCTACGGGCTGTATGTCAAACATGGCAAGGTCAATGCCTCTTTGCCCAAAGGGATCCCTGCCGAAGCGGTTACCCTGGAAATGGCTCTGCAGGTGCTGGCCGAAAAGGAAGGCTCTTCTGCAGAGGTCAAGGGGAAAAGCCGCTCGACCGGCAAAGCGGGCTCCTCGGTCAGTAAAACCCAAGCCAAAACTGCCTCCAGCAGCCCTACAGCCCAGCAGGCCGGAAATGCTGTGCCGCAGAAGCGGCGTAAAGCGCAAACCACTTCCACTGGCAGCGGGATGGCCAAAGAGCCGCAAGCGAATGGGTCAGCTCAGGTTGGATCCCGTCCCACCATTGTGAAGATCACCCCCAAAGCCCCCGCCTGAGGTCAGCTTCTTGGGGTGCGATGGCCCAAGGTCGCCTGCTCAAGGTGGCTCAGGGATCGGCTATGTAGCAGCTTTGCTGACGAAACAACTGCTCCAAGGGCCACAAGCAGCGGCCACAGCGGCTTCCTGATTGGCAATGCACCCGCATCGCTTCTGCAAACGGCAAGGGATCCTGCTGCTGGCGCTTGAGAATCTGGGCATGTTCCAGCTCGCTGCAGTAGCAGTAGGCAGGATGGCGACGATGGGAATGCGCAAGAGACACAGGAGTATTGAAGTCGGGATCAACAACCTTCAGCTCAACGTTATCACTTGGGTGCCGGGGAAGTAGTGATTGAGGATTTGCGGCGCTGTGTAGCCCTGCTCGGCCAAGCCACGGGATCCCCACTGACACAGTCCCACCCCATGGCCGGCCCCACGATAGGTGAAAAGGTACACTTCCTGCTGGCCGGGCTTTGGCTGGAGACGTTCCCATGTGAAGCGGTTGCTGGGGAGGATCCCCCAACCCAGGGTTTGGCCAAGGCGCAGCACAAACTCTTGGCCGGTCAACAGTTGGGATCCAACGCGGATGCGCAGGGGGCGACCCCAGGGATCCGACTGCACAATCTCCAGATCGCCGTTGCCCAAGGCTTGCTCCAACTCCCGTCGGCTGAGTCGGACGCTGTGAGGGCCATAGAAAGGAGAGGCACGACACCCGTCACAGATCACCCCTTGTAGGTAGGGGCGGGCGGGTGGGGCAAAAATATCCTGGTTGGCACTGGTGTGACCGCCACAGGTGGAGTGAAACAGAACCTCTATCGGCTGGCCGGCATGGGTTAGGATCTGCCCTCGGGTTGCCTGCACCGCAGCAGTGGTCGCCGCCGTCTCATAGGCCAGGCCACCATAGAACTGGTGGGCGGTGGAGTCTTGCAATGGTCTTATCGGGGCAGAGGGCCATTCTCTTCTGGGGCCGGGGCACAGATGGGGAACGGCCAAGGTACGGGCCAAGATGGCTTGCGCCTGCAAGGCGGCAGCTGGCCAGTCGGCGGGCATTTCGCTGGGCACCAAAGCCAGCAGATAGTCTTCCAACTTGACCCAGTTCACCAGATGCAGGCGACCTGAACCCTCCGGGCAAATCTGTACCCAACCCCGATAGCGACGCTCCTCCCCTGCGAAGGGGCGCAGGGCTCCCCCCTGTAGCCAAAGGGATCCCTGGTAGCGACGAGGCTGTCCCGGCCCGGTCAGCAGGAGCTCTTGGCGGCGCACCTGTAACTTCCAGGCACCTGTTGGAAAAGGCTGCTGATTTAAAACAAAAGGGCCAACCAGCTCCAACTCGACCAAGGGATCCGCACTCCAGCGGCTGAACAGCTCCACGGCCAGCCAATCTCCGCGCCCGGACGTTTGGGCCTGCCGAGAGCCTCCCCAAACAGCCCCCAGGGATCCCAGCACCATCGCCCCCAACTGTCGTCGCCGCATAGGCCCCATCCGGGCATCCTCTATCGATAGACCATTCCCCCAGAAATACTGTCAAGATGAGCTGGCCAGCAAGGGATCGTATCCCAGTTGTTGGGTAAGCCGGGCGCGGGCCAATTCCCGATATTCCCAAAAGTGTTCTCCTGCGGCGCAGAGGCCCAAATACAAGTTCAGCAGGCTGGGCTTGCGCCGCCAAATCGTCCATAGCTGTCGCCAAAATTGGGCGCGAATTTCAGGGTGAAGGATCCCTTGCCGCCAGATGAGTTGTAGAAGCAGGTGGATCCCTTTGCGAAGGGGCAGCTTCATCATTTGCCGCCGGCCATCTTTGATGCCGATATTCAGGCATTGTTGCAGGCAGCGAGATAAATATCGCGCAGGATCATACAATTTCCAAAAACTTTCCAGATATTCTTGAGCAATCTCCGATAGAGAACGGGTGGGAATAAAGTTCATCAGTGTATTTTGATCGCCAAACTCAGTCACGCCGATCCCTTCCAGCAACCGTTCCTCTTTCTTCAAGCGATTCCAGAGCTGTGTGTTTGGCAAAGCCTGTAAAATGCCCAGCATTGGCTGAGGAATACCGGTTTGCTCGACAAAAGCCTGAATGCGCTCCCCTGCTCCTGGCCGCTCTCCATCAAAGCCCAGAATAAACCCAGCATAGATCAGCAGTCCAGCATCGTTGATCTTGCGACAGGCCTCCACCAAAGGGTGGCGGGTATTCTGGAGCTTTTGGGTCATCTGTAAGCTGTCTTGGTCTGGAGTCTCAATGCCCAAAAAGACAGCATAGAAACCCGCCTCTACCATTAACCTCATCAGTTCTTCATCTTCGGCCAGGTTAACCGAAGCCTCTGTCATAAAGGTAAATGGGTAATTGCGCTCCTGGCTCCAAGGGATCAGCTCTCGTAAAAATCGCTTGACGTTGTGCTGATTGCCGATAAAATTGTCATCCACTACAAATACCGAACCCCGCCAGCCCAAGTCATAGAGGGCCTGTAGCTCAGCTAGCATTTGACTTGGCTCTTTGGTTCTTGGCTTGCGTCCGTAAAGAGAGATGATATCGCAAAACTCACAATTAAAGGGGCAACCTCGTGAAAACTGGACTGACATCATGAAGTATTGATCCATACGCAGCAGATCAAACCTCGGCAAAGGACTTTGGGTTACGTCCGGCTTTTCGGCGGCCCGAAAAATGCCCGACTCTTGACCTGCTTCTAGGGCCTTGACGAAAGCCGGTATGGTCACTTCCCCTTCGTCCAAAACCAAATAGTGAGCACCAGATTCCAGGGTATCCTGTGGCACAGAAGTTGGATAGGGTCCGCCCACCGCTACTTTTTTGCCCAACTGCACCGCTTTGCGAATGAGGGCGTGGAAATCCTGCTTCTGCACCAACATGGCTGACAAGATCACCAGATCGCACCACTGCCAATCGGCTTCTGTTTCATCAGCTACATTGCGATCCACAAAGCGAATCTCCCAGTGTTGGGGCAGCAAAGCAGCAACGGTGATCAAGCCAAGAGGTGGCATTAGCGCTTTTAGCCCCACCATCTCAATGGTGCGATTGTAAGACCAGAATGATTGAGGAAAACGCGGATAGAGCAGCAACGCCTTCATACCAACCAGCTCCTGAGTTGCAGATCGACCAACTTGATCCCCTACTGGTTTCCTATCGATTTGCTAGGCTTAGATAAAGCAGCCACAGATCAAACGCCTGCTCGCAATATCCTGCTGATGTTAGCCATTGGCAGATCTTGTGCAGGCTATCTGTGGAGAATCCTATGGTTCTGCGGCAAAAACTTAGCGGGCAGGGCCAATGGAGTAAAGCTTATCGGGATCCCTTAAAGTTGGTTTTGGTTATCGTCGGGCTGAGTGTTGACGTTCCCCTAGCGTACCCCCTGCAATCTTGAACCAAACCCTGCCCTCTCACGGCTGGGGACGAAGTCAGTTCGGCGCACCTTGCTCAAAAACCTGCTGAACCAAGCCGCTGACGATGGAAAGTACAATTGCGCCGATAAACGCCCAGCCGAAATTATCGATGTTGAAAGCATTCCCGGCCAGCTTATCGGCAATGGCTAGACAAATGCCGTTCAAAATCAGCCAAAACAAACCCAGGGTAAGAACCGTAATCGGCAGGGTGATCAGCCGGAGAATCGGCCTAACCAAACCATTGACCAGACCAATGGCCAGAGCCGCCACCAAAGCCCCGCCAAACCCGGAGACGTGGATCCCGGGCAAAAGCCAAGCCAGGATCATTACACTCAAGGCTGACATCAGCCAGGTGGCCAAAAGAGTTGCCATGCTCCCTCCTCTGCCCTGATGGGGCCGCGATTTTGCCCTCTATGCTAGCTGATCTGCTCAGGGATCCCTTGCGCAGAAACCTCTTCAGGGCTATAAGTTTGCAGGGCCAAAGCATGAATGCTCCGCCCCATGTGTTCCGCCAGAGCGGCATACACCAGGCGATGTCGCTGTAGGGTCGTTTTGCCGACAAACGAAGGCGACACCACTTGAACTCGGTAGTGCCCTCCTGTCCCGCCCCCGTGGCCGATGTGAAGGTGGGACTCATCCTCCACCTGCACATGAAGAGCCTGCAGCTTCTCCATCAGGTGCTGCCGAAGGTAGTCGGGGGTAAGCATGGCAACCCCTCTGGATGAGATGGGATCCCTTAAGATTGAGCCGTGGCCTTAGCAAAGGCTGCCTCGACCAGCGGACGCAGCTCGTTGCGGGCGTGCATCTCTTGGATGATGTCGCAACCGCCCACAAACTCCCCATCAATATAAATCTGCGGGATAGTAGGCCAGTTGGAAAACTCTTTAATCCCCTGGCGGATCTCAGGATCCTCGAGTACGTTAATCGCCGTGTAGGGGAAGCCCAAACTATCCAGCACACGAACGGCGGCATAGGAAAACCCACATTGGGGCATTTCCGGGGTGCCCTTCATGTAGATGAGCACCTTGTGGGTGCGGATTTGCTCACGGATTTTCTCTTCCAAAAGGGGATCCAGCATGGTGTTCAGCCACTATAGCGACAACAGCCGATAGGCAAACCGACATCCTATCGAGATCTCATTTTCGTTCACTTCTAACATACTTGGCACTCTCCCCACGGCTAGGCCGAGGGATTCTTTTTCGCAATCACCAGTACCCCCATCATGCCCCACGCTAGGGGGTAGAACTTGGCGCTGGCAAACCCTGCTTGCAGGGCCATTTGTCGTTGCTCTTCTCCAGAGGGGAAGCGATCTAGGCTGGGATCGATGTAGGCATACTCGGATCCCAGTCCCAAAGTTTTGGCCTGGGCAACCACCTGGGTGTTCAAGTACCAGCGCTGAAATTGCTCGAAAAGAGGGATCCCTGTGGGGCGGTGAAAATCCAAAATGGCGGCACGACACCCTGGCTTCAGTACTCGCCCAATCTCTCGCAAGGCTTGGGGAATATCGGTTACGTTGCGCAGGCCGTAGCCCATGGTAACGGCATCGAAGCTATTGTCGGGAAAAGGTAAGGCCAAGGCATCTCCCAGAACCCACTCCAGCGAGTAGCCGGGGAACAGCCGGGAGCGACGCCGGGCAACGTCCAGCATGGCGGGAGAGAAATCCAGGCCCACCACATGTCCCCTTCGTCCTACTCGGCGGGCCAACTGCAGAGCCAGATCACCGGTTCCACAGCACAGATCCAGCACATATCCTCCTGAGCTGGCGCCCGACCAACGCACGGCCATACGCTTCCAAACCTGATGGAGGCCCAGGCTCAAGGTTTGGTTGAGGGAGTCATAGTGGGGAGCAATGCGGTCAAAAAGCGCTCGGATTTCCTCAGGCTGTTCAAAGGTTGGGCTAGGCACCTCTTCTCAACTCCACCTCATGTTCCCCGTACAAACTTTGTTGCTCCTGTTGCTCCGCAACGCTACGTGACCGGATCTGTGGTCTGAAGCTAAAGGAAGAGGGGTGTTACGGCGGCACCGGGATCCCACTGGCTCCCACTCGGTGGCGGCGGCTGGGGTAATCAGCCAAACTCAGGGACAGGGATCGGGATCCGGCTAGGCTCGAGGCTGGGATGCGGATGGTTCCCTGGAAGACTTGGCTATTGGGGGGCAGCTCCCCCGGCAAACCCTGGGTGAGCGCGTTGATTGACCGTCCATTGTCGTCAGTAATGTTCAGGAAGCTATAGAGAAAGCGCACCGTCTCTGCCGAGTTGTTTTGCATAGCTACATTCAGAACCACTTGGCTTCCCTCGCGACGAACCGAGAGCACCTGCATAGAGACCTGTCCACTGGCGGCAATTGGTAGGGGGGGCGGAGGTGGTGTGGGCGCTGGCGGGGCAGGAACTCCGTCCTGCTGACGGGAACGAGAAGGTGGAGGAGATGGGGTGGCGGGGCGAGGAGTTGGCGACGGGGCCGCCGCCAATTCAGGAGACAATCTGGGGGTGGGTGTTGGAGTGGGAGTTGCAACCGGGGTGGGTGTTGGAGTGGGAGTTGGGGACGGACGAAGGCTGGCTTGGACTGCTGCAATCACCTCAGCCTCGTTCAGCAAGGGCACAGTGCGGGGATCCCGAACTTCGCGGGAGCGAGAAGCCTGACCGGAGCCGGTGACAGGAGAAGAAACCCCGGATAGGGCTCGCTGGCCAAATAGGTAGCCCAAGCAAGCGCTCAACACCGTTGTGAAGAGAAATGCGCTCGTCCAAAACAGCACCCCCGAGAATGTGGAGGTGAACTCCTGAGATAGTCTGGCCGGTCTGCGCAAAGGCTGTTAACTCCTGCTGCTGGTTCGCTTACCCGATCATACGAAAGTGACGGAGAAGCTAGGGGTTCTCGACTGGGGCAGAGTTTTTGCGCTGTCGCTCATGGGCCTGTAGCGGGGTGCTGTCTAAGTTGGGCAGCCGCTCCCCCAGCCACCAACCCGGATCTTCCCAGCTTAGGGATCCCAGCCATTTCTCGGCTCGATCCGCCAGCACCAATGCCAACAAAACGGGAGCAGTGGTGATCCCCAGCGCTAGGCTGAGCCAGAGCGGTTGAGCAGATCGAAAAGAGGCCGAAGCAGCCTTTTGTTCAGGCGGAGATATTGGCTTGGGATCTGTCATGGTCGAGCTTTTGAGCCTGAAGTACAGTCAGGTTATTCGAGATTGTTTTTTCAAGCGTAACCAACTCTCATCTTAGCCTGCGGGGAATTTCTCAAGTAGTTTCAAACAGCAAGAAGGCTTTGCTTGATCTGAGAAAGCCCTGACATTGCTTCCTGATCTAGTGGCCGACAGAGAAGAGGTGCTGCCTGGCGTATGGCTTCAAGGGGCCAATCCCACCAAGCAAGTTGGATAAGCCACTCGATCACTTCAGGTGCAAAACGGTAGCGAACCACCCTCGCTGGCACGCCCGCAACAATGGCATAAGGGGGGACATCTCGAGTTACCACAGCACCCATTCCAACAACTGCTCCATTTCCAATGGTTACCCCCGAGCGAATCTTAGCGCCATAGCCAATCCAAACATCATGGCCAACAACAATATCTCCGCGAGTTACAGGGTGCCCTTTCAAAGCACGAAGCTCTCGCCAGGAATCAGGTAAATGGGTGAAAGGGTAAGTAGTAACCCAGTCAGTATGGTGCTCGTACCCTACGAAAAAATGCACCCCTCCTGCAATCGAAGTGCAACGTCCAATCTTGACGCGGGATGACTCTCCCATCCAATGAAGGAAAAACTCATATCCGTAGCTTAGGGAGCCAATCGTGAGCAGAGGAAAAGGCTCTAAACCGGCGTGAGCAAAATAGGTTTTCTCTTCCAGCTGGGCAGCGTGCTCGATTCGGATGGGCATAGAGATTCAGCCTCAGGATTGACCGGGTACCACTCGGCTGAGGACTTCAGCAGGCTGTTGTCGAGGTTAGACTCAAACGTCAGTGGATTTCCATTCTACCCAATGGCGATTGTGCTGATCTGTGGCCCTGTGCGCTCTGGCAAAAGCCGGCTGGCAGAGGGTTTGGCTGCGGCTTCGGGCTTGCCGGTTATCTACCTGGCTACCGGGCCGAAACCCGATCCCAAGACGGATCCAGAATGGGCAGAGCGCGTTCAACAGCACCGGCAACGGCGGCCTTCCAGTTGGCAGACTTGGGAAACCGGGAGGGACTTGGGGGCAGAACTGCAAAAGTTGCCCCAGCCCTGTTGTGCGCTGGTGGATTCGCTGGGGGGATGGGTGGCGCAGGGCCTAGACTGTCCCTCTTCAGAATGGGATCCCTTGGTGCAATCCTTCTTGGCAACCTTGCAAAGCCATAGAGGGGAGATCCTCCTGGTGTCTGAAGAAGTGGGCTGGGGGGTGGTGCCCGCTTACCCACTGGGGCGGCGGTTTCGGGATCGGATGGGGGAACTGACCCAAAGGCTGGCTCCCCTGGCCGACCAAGTGTTTTTGGTAACGGCAGGTTTTGCCCTGGATCTCACCCGTCTAGGGATCCCAGTGGCGAGCAAGACAGAGCAGAGCTGAGATAAGCTGCATTTGCAAGCCAGATAGCTGTGTTGCCGTGCCGGTTACCCTCTACCTTCCTGCCAAGGCCATTCAAACTCTGGATCTCACCCCCGGCCATGAGCTGGTGAAAACCTTGATGGCGGATCCCGTGCGTGCTGCCCAGCAGGTGCAATGCGCCATCGATTGGCCGCGCAGCCCTGAGGATCCACGGGAGCTGTCCGAGATCCCGGAGGTGCGCCTGTGGTTTATTCGTTGGGATACAGTCTACCCCTGGATGCCCTACTTCCTCAATTGGCGTCAAGGAGAACTGGCCCGTTACGCGGCTATGATGGTGCCCCACCAATTCAACCCTCGGGAGGGCATTGTTTACAACCCAGAAGCGTTGGAGATCTTCGTCTACCAGAAGATCTTTGTGTTGATGCGGTGGTTCAAGCAGCAGAACCTGGGATCCGTCTCCATGCTGCGGGATATGGCTTTGGTGTTTGGCTTCGAGATCCAGCCGGAGTTTCTCGCCCTGTGGGAGGCAGAGCCATGAAGGTGATGGTGGCCGACACCTGGCCAGGGATCCCGGGAGCTACGGCAGTGGCCGACGCTTGGCAGCAGGTGGTTCAACGCCCTTGGGGCCGGCTCAGTGTGGATCCCAACCCTTCGGAAGCTCAGCTAAAGGCCCTCTGGCAACAGATCTCCGAGTGGGCAGGAGAAAAAGATCCCCTACTGGTTTTGCCGGGCAGCGTTGCCGATCCCCTGGGGCCAGGCCAAACCTGGGCCGATCTAGCCCATGCGTGGGGGTTGAGCTTGCTGTTGACGTTGCAACGGGAGGCCGCCCTGAGCCAAGGTGCTGCTTTTGCCGCCCTGTTACGCCAAGCCAGGGCCCGTGGTTTGGGATGGGTGCTGGTTGGATCCCTGACCGAAACTGGGGATCCCCAGGCTTTGGCAGAGCTGGATGCAGCTTTGATCCCACGCCTGGAAGCCCAAGTAGGAATGCCGGTGTTGGGGAGAATGGCTCTTGATGGGCAGATCCTTTGGGATACAGATGCTCTATCGCTCTGCGACGCTGGTAAAACCATTTTCAATCTGGCCGGAGCGGATCCTGCTAGAAGCGGGTCTCAAACTCGATGGAAATGACATTGTTGCCCTCAAAATCGGTACTGGCGCGGGTGAGGGTTTGCTCGTTGAAGCGGTAGCGGGCGCTGTAGCGGGTGGGCTGGAAGGGATCCGTCAAGTTCCGCTGCAGCGAGAGGGAAGTGGCCGGCCCCAGATCGCGGGCCACCTCCAGCGCTAGCCCTATCGAGGAGCGGTTGGCAGCGCGGCTATCGACCTGGGGGACGGGGCTAATGCGCACCTCGTCTAGGCCCAGGGTGTCCCGCAGCGTGTCCAGCACATCGTTGAGCAAGGCAGTTCCGGCCAGGCCGGCCACTCCCGCTTCGGGGTTGAGGCGGGCCAGAGCTGTGCCTCCCAGGAGGGCGACGATCTCTTCGGGGGAGCGGCTGGGGCTGCTGGAAAGGGCCAGAACCCCGTTGCGGGGATCCGCCTCAGCCAGCTGGCTGGCCCGCCCGTTGACCGTGGCGAAAATCTCGATGCTCTGCTGGGATCCCGGCAGGTTGCGGTTGGTGTCGAAGGGGGAAAGATCTTGGGGGAAGCGGTACACCTCGAAGGCTTGGGTCATCAAGCGCAGGTTTAAGAAGGGATCAAAGGGGTTGTCCAAGTCGAAGGTGGCGGTGTTGGGGCGGGAGCGATCCAAGCGAAAGTTGGCGATGGGCAGGCTGACCCGGCCTCGCTCCAGAGTGATGGTGCCTGCCGGGCGCGGATCTTGGGGGGTGCCGAAAAGGCGCAAGGTGCCGGAAGCATTGAATTCAAACAAGTTAGGCCGCTGCACCCGGATCCGGGATCCCAAGGCCAGCTCCAGCCCATTCAACCGCGGCTGCCAAAAGGGTAGGGCTGTCGCGAACGTCGGCGGTGCAGAGTCCTCAGCCGCCTCTGTTGCGGTGGGTGGCTCAGGGCGAGGGCTTACATCCACAATCCCCTCGGAAACCTCTAAACGACCTTCAATCAACGGTCGCAGGAGCAGCCCCCCCACCACCACTTCTCCTTCCAGGCGGCCCGTGTAGAGATTGGGCAAGTTCAGGCGGATCCCTTGGAGCTGCAGGCTCAGCGGCTGCAGAGCTTCTCCTTCTTGCAAAGCTCCGCGAGAGTTGATGGGCAAAACGCCTCTGGCCACCAGGGATCCCTCCCCCAACTGTCCGCGCAGCTCCTGGACTTGCAGTTGATTGAGGTTAAAAGCAATCTGGCCTGTCAGGTCGGTGATGGGTTCCGGTAGGGCTGCCAGCTTGAGGATCCCGGAGTTGACGCTCAAGTTCCCCTGCAGGCTGGGCTCTCGCAAGGTGCCGCGGATGGCCAGCTCCAGTTGGCTTTGGCCGCCTTCCCAGCGCACCTGGTCGGTGAAGAGGTTGATCAGGCGCAGACCGCCATGCTTGGCTTGCAGGGTGAGGTCGATCTGGTCGGATTCGGCCCGCACCTCGGCAAAGGGCAGGGTGTAGGGCACCAGGCCAAAGAGGCGAATGGGTTCGTCACCATTGGCCAGCAGGGCGCCGTCCAGGCGCAGCTGCCCCCGCTGGTAGTCAAATTGTCCTCCCACCTCCCGCAGCGGCACCTGGTTGATCTGGGCGTTGACCACTGTCAGGGATCCGCGGGCATGGGGATCCCGCAGGTTGCCGGCCAGCTCCACGTCCAGGTTGAGATCCCCCTGCAGCTCCAGCTCCTCTGGCAGGAAGCGGTCCAGCAAAGCCAGAGGCAATCCTTGGATTTGCAAGGATCCCGACTGTTC
>NZ_JANSIO010000139.1:0-6844 GCF_047462195.1 Synechococcus sp. R3-13
CCTCAAGGGCGGGGCTTCAGACCCAGTTTTTTCGGTGACTGCGATTAGTGCGATTTGACATTCGAGTTGAGATTTGCCGGCTGGGATCCCGCAGCAGACGGCGCTTCATAAGGCCCAAGATCCGGCTAGCCTAGACTAGGGGATTATAAGGTTTACAAAGTTGAATATCAGCCAGCCAAATGTCGGGATCCCGGTACAGCCAAGAGGACGTGCAGCAGATCCTGCAGCGAGCCATTGCCCGCCAGCCGCGCCTGGGCGAGTTCACCCGCTCCCAACTGCAGGAGATGGCCGCCGAACTGGGGATCTCCCCCCAAGAGCTGGATTTGGCCGAGCAGGAATGGAAGGCTTGGCAAGAGCTGAATAGCCAACACCGAGAATTTCAGCGCTACCGCCGTCGGCAGTTTTACCAATTGCTGGGCCGCTATGGAATTGTCAACAGCTTTTTGCTGAGCTTGGACTGGCTCTCCGGTGGGGGGCTATCCTGGTCGCTATTTATCCTCATGGGCTGGGGCTTGACCGTTTCCCTCAAGGGCTGGAACGCCTACCAAACAGAAGGTGAACGCTACGAGAAAGAATTTCGCCAATGGCAGAAGAAACGCCAGAAAGATCTCCGCCGCAAGTAAGCGCAGCCCACCCAAGAAGCCCGTCTCGCTGATGGAAATGGATTTCTCTCCAGACCTTGACTGGGGAGAGGTGCTATCATAGGCTTCCGGCATCAGTGAATGCCTGTGCGGGCGTAGTTTAATGGTAAAACCGCAGTCTTCCAAACTGCTGTTGTCGGTTCGATTCCGTCCGCCCGCTTCCTCCCACAAAATCCTAAGGGATCCCTTAAAGTGCCCTTCAGATTCTTCTTCACAGGTTGGGGCCGATCGTGGTGGTGCGGCGGATGGGTTGACCCTTTAGAGTCTTGCCTTCTACTGTTTTCACCCAGCCTTGTCCTGGCACAAATCGGTACTGCACAGAGGACTGGGTGCCACCAAGCAGATCCCCTTCGGCATTGAAAACATGAGCCTCGCGCTGCCATTGTCCTGGCCCCGTCGGTGTGCCCCTCGATTCGGTGGTGTAGGTTTGGTCGCGGGCATTGCTGAATTGGCCGCTGCGCTGCCAGCCTTGCCCCGCTTGGCCCTCAGTAAGGCTTGAGCTGCTGCCTACCGTCTCGCCCTGGGCATTGTGCACCGTGGTGCTGCCCTGCCGTTGCCAGCCCTCATTCGTGCGGGTGGTGGTGTGCTGATGGTTCAGGTTCCAGGTCTGACCTTGTTGGGTAGTGACTTGGCCGGAGTAGTCTCCTTGGATCCCTTGACCGGGAATGAGTTGCCGGGATCCCTGGCCGGAATAGGTGCCACTACCCGATCTGCCACTTGGCCCGGTGCCAGTGTAGGTGCCGGAGTGAGTGAAGGTGCGCCCACCGCGCGGGGCCAGGGATCCAGCCGTTGGCGTGGTGGCTGTGGCAGTGCGTTGACGGGGGCGAGCCTGCGCAAAGGGGGCAAGCGCCATCAGGAGGGCAATAGCCAACAACAGGCAAAAGCTTGCATTTTTCATCTTCATTCTCATTTTTCCAGACCCCTAGAGAGGTTGTCGATCATAACCCAGGCTCAGCCTTTACCCTGTCTGACTCTGACTTTGGCCTGAGGGTTCACCTCCCGAGGGGATCCCAGCCAGACATAACCTGCTCTTAATGTCGGTGCTGTAATCTCAGAGGTGCCTTTAGCGAATGCGACTGCATTTTTCTATGAATACCCGTCGTACTTTCCTGGCTGTTGCGGCTGGCCTGGTGGCTGCGTCTGCTGCTGCTCTTCTGGCTGCCGACAGCTTTGCTCAGTCTCCTGCCGAAGTCAAAGTTTGGATTGCCTTTACCGACAACCGCCTGGATTGGGCCCGCGGAAAAGCGGCAGAGTTCAACAAGCAATTTCCTCAATACAAAGTTACGGTCGAAGGCTACGGCAACTATGAAGAAATTCAGCAAGCCACCGACCTGGCCATTCAACAAAATGCTGCTCCTTCGGTGGTGCAGTGGTTTGAGGTGGGCACCCAGCGGGCACGGGATTTTGGTTACTTCAAGTCCATTGCCGAGGCTCTGGGCAATCGCACCGAAGTGAACGGGATCCCAGTGAATTTCGACGATTTTATTGAGCCGGTGGTGAGCTACTACACCCTGGATGGCAAATTTACCTCCATGCCCTGGAACAGCTCCAGCCCCATTCTCTACTCCAACACGGCCATCTTGAAGAAGGCTGGGATCGAAAAGCCGCCGGCCACCTGGCAAGAGCTGGAGGCTGCTTGTCAAAAGATCATGGCCCTCCCCGACGCTCCCCAGGGCTGTGTGACCTGGCCCAATCACGGCTGGTTCTACGAGCAGTGGATGGCCCAGCAGAATGCCCTCTTGGCCAACAACGACAATGGCCGTGCCGCCCGTGCCACCCAGGTCTTTTTGGACTCGGAGCCGTCAATTGCCATCGCCACCTGGTGGAAAGGGATGTATGACAAAGGCTACTACATCTACAGCGGCAAGCAGCGGGATTGGGCAGCCACCGAGCAGGCCATCCAGACCGGTACCGTCGCCATGGCCATCACCAGCAGCGCCGATGCCGCCAACATCACCAATGCCGCCAAGCAAAACAACATCGAGCTGGTCACCACCCGCATGCCCTACAACGCCGACAAGGGTTGGACGGGGAACTTGATCGGGGGAGCCAGCCTCTGGCTGGTGAAGGATCTGCCCAAGGAGGTGGAAGAGGGGGCGCTGACCTTCATGCTGTGGCTCAATAACACCGAAAATGCTGCCGAGTGGCACCAAGTGACCGGCTACTTGCCCATTCGGAAAAGCTCGGTAGCTTTACTGGAGTCGAAGGGCTGGTTCAAGGAAAACCCCAACTTCTTCACCGCCAGCGACCAAATTAATAATTCCAAAGTGACCCCTGCCACCCGTGGGGCGCTGCTGGGGGCCTTCCCTGAGATTCGCAACGTGGTAACCCAAACCATGGAGGATCTCATGGTGAAGGGCGGGGATCCAGCCCAGGCTATGGCCAAGGCCAACCAGGAGGCCAACCGCCTTCTAGCCGAGTACAACTCCCTCTACCAGTAACCTGGATGTCGATGGGCTGACGGTGTCATTGAGGGATGGGGGTGGGCGGCAGCCTGCCCCTTTTTGGGTTTTGACGAGGCTCTTGTGAAGAGCAAAGCCGAGGTGAGAGGCATGTTGGGATTCGTCCAAGTGTTGGTGCCGCTGTTGGCAGGGTTGCTGGGATCCCTCTGGATGGGGCTCCGTTTTCGACGCATCGAGTGGCCTGTGCCGGTGGGGGCAGTGCTGGGGGGCCTAGCAGGAGGGCTGGGATCCCTGATTTTTATGGCGCCCCTGGATTTTTGCACTTTTGAGCCGGAGCGCAAGGCCATCGACATGGCCTTTGGCGTGGGGCTGGTGCTGGCGGGCATGGCCATTCCCCTCTGGCCGCTGTTGGCCTGGACGCAGAAGGAGCAGGAGCGCCGCCTGGGGATCCCCGGCCCAGCTGTTCAGGAGAGGGGCATCTTTAAGCAGTGGTGGCTGGCGTGGCTGCTCTTGTTGCCCACCTTCACGATCTTGGTGGTGTTTCTCTACTACCCAGGGCTGGATACCTTCCGCCTTTCCACCCTGCTCACGTTTGTGGGGGCGCCGCGCAGCCGCTTCGTCTGTGTGGATAACTTTACCGCTTTGCTGACGGATTCCACCTATCTGCGCAGCCTGGGGATTACCTTTGCCATTTCGGCGGCCATCGTGGTGCTGGGGTTGAGCGGATCCCTGTTGATTGCCACGCTGGCCTATCAGCCGATTCGGGGGGCGGCGATTTATCGGGTGTTGCTGATCTGGCCCTACGCCATCTCTCCGGCGGTGGCCGGGATCATCTTCTTTATCATGTTCAACCCCTTGGGAGGGGTGGCCAACCATTTGCTGGGCCTGGTGGGGATCCCCCGTTTAAACTGGCTCAGCGATCCCAACTTGGCCCCTTGGGTGGTGATCTTTGCTAGCGTTTGGAAGCAGATGGGCTACAACATTTTGTTTTACCTTGCCGGCCTGCAAAACCTGCCCAAGGATTTGCTGGAAGCGGCTGCCATCGACGGGGCCGGGGCAGTGCGTCGCTTTTTTGCCATCACCCTACCGCTGCTTTCTCCCATCACCTTCTTTTTGGTGATTACCAACATGACCTATGCGTTTTTCGATATCTTTGGCACCATTGACTTGCTGACTGCTGGGGGCCCTTCCGGATCCACCTCGGTGTTGATCTACGAGATCTACAAAATCGGAGTGTCTTCAGGCAATTTGGGTAGGGCTGCCGCGCAATCCATCGTCCTGTTTCTCATTGTGGTGGGGCTGACGATCCTGCAATTTCGCACCACCGAGCGGAATGTAACCTACGGCGGATAACGGCTGTCTCTGCTGCAACGCAATGATCCCAGTTCTCAGTGGGCAAGGGGAAAATCGGCAAGAATGGGGGTAGAGAATCTAGGGATCCTCGATGGCCCCAAAATCCAACGCCTCGACTTGCTGGCGCGACTTCGGGAAGCTGGGCATGCTGCTGGCGGCCACTCTGCTGCTTTGGCTCCTCTGGGGCTCCATAGCGGGCAGCCAAGCCCGTCTCAACTTCAACAACGCCGATCTGCAAGGTCAAGATCTATCCGGCCAAGATTGGCGGGGCAGCAGCTTTGTCAGCGCCAACCTGCAGGGCGCCGATCTGCACGGGGCCAACCTTTCGGGGGCGGCATTCACCAAGGCCAATCTGGCGGGGGCCAACCTATCCGGTGCCGATTTGAGCAATAGCCTTTTGGATCTGGCCAATTTGGCAGGAGCCGATCTCAGAGGGGCCAAGCTCACGGGAGCCATTGCCGCACGGGCGGTTTGGCAAGGAGCGCAGATTGCCGGCGCCGATTTCAGCGAAGCCTATGTGGATCGGGCGGCAAAGCGGCAGTTGTGTGAGCGAGCTGAGGGATCCCACCCGATAACCGGCGTAACCACCCGTGAGAGTTTGGGCTGCCCTTGAATCAGGGCCGGCAAAGGTGAAGAAAACAGGATCCCTGAGCCCCGTCGGTCAGATTGGCCTCTAGATTGGGTGAGGTGTCGATAGTGCCCCAACCATGAGCAAGCCCAGCTTTGCGGTGATCGGCCTAGCGGTGATGGGGGAAAACCTGGCCCTCAACGTCGAGCGCAATGGCTTCCCGGTTGCCGTCTACAACCGCACCAGCTCCAAAACCGACCAGTTCATGCGGGAGCGAGCCCAAGGCAAACGGATCACCCCCGCCTACAGCCTGCCGGAATTGGTGCAACTGATGGAGCGGCCCCGCAAATTCTTGATCATGGTCAAGGCGGGTGCGCCGGTAGACGCGGTGATTGACGAGCTTAAACCCCTGCTGGATCCGGGGGATATCATCATCGACGGCGGCAACTCCCTCTACACCGACACCGATCGCCGTGCCGAAGCCCTCGCCCCCACCGGGATCCACTTTGTCGGCATGGGAGTGAGCGGCGGGGAAGAGGGAGCCCTGAACGGCCCCAGCCTCATGCCCGGCTGCAGCCCAGAGGCTTACCAACAACTGGAGCCCATCTTGACCAAAATTGCCGCTCAAGTGCCAGACGGCCCCTGTGTCACCTACCTGGGGCCAAAAGGGGGCGGGCACTACGTGAAGATGGTGCACAACGGCATCGAATACGGCGATATGCAGCTGATCGCCGAGGTCTATGACCTAATGCGCAGGGCCTTGAAGCTGTCGGCCTCGCAGATGCAGGAGATTTTTCAGGCTTGGAATGAAACAGAGCTGGAATCTTTCCTAATTGAAATTACCGCCAAGATTTTCCAAACCCTGGATCCGGAAACCGGCAAGCCGTTGGTGGATCTCATTCTGGATAAGGCTGGGCAAAAAGGCACCGGTTTGTGGACAGTCAAGGACGCTCTAGATCTGGGGGTACCAGTGCCCACCATTGAAGCGGCAGTGCAAGCTCGTATCCTCTCGTCGATGAAAGAGGAGCGGGTGGCTGCCTCTGCCCGGTTGAAGGGGCCCGACGCAACTTTTGCAGGGGATCCCGACTGCTTTATCCAAGATCTGCGCGCTGCTCTCTATTGCTCCAAAATCTGCTCCTATGCTCAGGGGATGGCCCTGCTCAAAAAAGCCACCGTTGCCCACGGCTACGTCTACACCTTCAGCGAGATTCCGCGGATTTGGAAGGGGGGCTGTATCATCCGCGCCCGCTTCCTGGGCGAGATCCAGTCGGCCTACAAACGGGATCCAGAGCTGGTGAACCTGCTGTTGGATGAGGAATTCGAGCAGGCCATCCGGGAGCGGCAGGGATCCTGGCGGCGGGTGGTGTCCACGGCGGCTGCCCTGGGGATCCCGATCCCGGCTATCAGCGCTTCTTTGGCCTACTACGACAGCTACCGTACCACCAACCTGCCCCAGAACCTCACCCAAGCCCAGCGGGACTTCTTCGGGGCCCACACCTTTGAGCGCATCGACAGGCCGGGCGTCTTTCACCATGAGTGGAATGCCAGTTCGCGTTAGCAATGCCTAGCATGAGGTGTTCTCCAATCGCCTTCCACTCAGGAGAAGAATGGATGGCGAGCAGCCCAGCTCCGGCCAAAACAAGCCTCTAGACCTGTAGGCGAAAGGACTCCGCTCCACTAGCGCATTTGCCGAAGCCTCATGTGGCGATATAGTTGTTTCAGTTTAGGCTGAGACAGACGGGCTACTGAGAAAAACCTTCTGGCCTTCTGTATTCAAGGTTCTGGTTGTGGGTTCAATGTCCTAGGTCGTGTTGATCTTATGTTGAGATAGAGAGAATAATTTATGGAGGAAAGAGGATGAAGTTGGTTTTTTAGATGAA
>NZ_JANSIO010000140.1:0-5714 GCF_047462195.1 Synechococcus sp. R3-13
CCAAGTAGAGGGGGAGCGGCAACTCGAAGGGATCCCCTTTTTGAGCCGCCAGCGAGGCCCAGCACCAAGCGCTGAGGATGGGATCCAGCTCAATCTCCCCCCTTTGCAGGAGCGCCTCTGCCCGCCTGAATAGCCGCTCCAAGATAAAACGGGCACAGAGGCTCTTGGGGTGCTGGTACACCTGGGTGTACATGAAATAGCGCACCACCAGGTAGTGCTCGATGGCCCCCAGGCCTTTGCGGGCGGGGATGGACAGGGATCCCGTCTCCGGGTCATAATCCAGCACCGTTAGGATGCGATCCAGGTCGAGGTGGCCGTATTGGGCGCCCGTGAGCAGGCTATCCCGCATCAGGTAATCGAAGCGGTCGCAGTCCAGTTGGCTGGAGATGAGTTGCCCCACCAGCGGCAGGGGAAACTGCTTCTGCAGCACTTGCTGCATCTGGGCCGGCAGTTGGGAATCAAACTCCGCCAGCAGCGTCCTCACCTGGGGATCCTCCCGGAGAATGCGGGCCGTCCAAACCTCGTGCCGGCAGCCGAAGATCTCTTCCCCGGCATGGCTAAAAGGGGCATGGCCAATGTCGTGCAGCAGAGCCGAGGCCAAGGTTACCGCCCGATAGGGACGCAGCTCCGGGTGGCGATGGGCCAATTTGTCGAACAGCCGCCGCGTTACCTGCAGCACCCCCACCGAATGGGTAAAGCGGGATCCCTCTGCCCCGTGGAAGGTAAAAAAGGCCGTGTCCAACTGGCGAATGCGGCGCAGCCGCTGAAAGGACGGCGTATCGATCAGGCGAATGAGCAGAGCCTCAACCGCGTCCCCTCCATTCAGGCTGATGGCGCCATGCAGGGGATCGTGGTAGGTGCGGGACTTGCAAAACCGTAGCGGCATACTCCCACCATACCTCGCCAATTTTGGGATCCTTGGCTAGCCTGTCTGGGGGTGCTTCCCGCCTCGCCCTATCTATGCCCGCTTTCCCATGCCTCTCTCTGCAAAGGATGCCAGCACCCGAACCCCAGAAAACTCGACTCCAAGACAACAAGACAGCTGAGTGTTCCTCCTCTCCCTGCTGATTTTGATACTCAGTTTGGGGCTAACCGGCTGCTCTGCCAGTTCTGGATCCCCTGTTGTGCCCAGCCCACCCACCCTCACCCGCTACGTTGCCCTGGGAGCCAGCGATGCCGTTGGCTACAACGCCTCCATTTCCTGTGATGGCCCAGCCAACGCCGCCGGCACTCGACCCCAGCGCTCAGAGCCCCTGGACTGCCCCAATGGAACGGGCTATGTGCCCCGCCTGGCTCGCTTGCTGCCCGGCCCAGTGGAGCTTATCAACCTGGGCCGCTCGGGAGCGGTGCTCAGCCCCGCCATGCAAGCCCTGAGGCAGGGGATCCCGGCCAATTTGCTGCAGGATCAAGTGCCGCGCCTTCCCCCCGATGCCACCCTGATCACCATTTGGGTGGGCGGAAACGATACCAACGCCATCGCTCTGGCGGCGGCTCAACGGGCTCTCCAAGGTGAGGATCCCTTGCCCTTCGTCGATCAGCAGATCCGACAATTCGCCGCCGATTACCAAACCCTGCTGCAAGCGGTGCGTGCCCGTGCCCCTCAAGCTCGCCTGGCGGTAGCCAACCTGCCCAACTTCGCCCTGATTCCTCTGGGTCAGCAGCAACCCAGCAGCGTGCGCCAACTGCTCTCCCTGATCTCGGTTGGCCTCACGCAACGGGCCATCAACCCCTTAAGCCAACAGGGGATCCCAGTGGTGGACTTGCTCTGCGATCCCCGCTCCTACCGACGCGAGTCCTTCTTTCCCGGCCCGCTGGCCGACGGCTTTCACCCCAACGACCGGGGCTACGCCGATTTGGCCGATGCCTTCTTGAGCGCCCTTCGGCAACCGCTCCCTCCCCAAACCCGCTGCCCTCCCTTTAGCGAGGTGGGATCCCTGCAACCAGATGCGGCGGCAGAGTCTGCCCTCCGCAGTTTTCTCACGGATGGATACAAGCCGGCACAATAGGAAGGATCCCTGCGCTCGGCAAGGGATCCCAAAGGCGCTTAGACGATCCAGCCACGGAGAACGGGCCAGTTTTAGGAAGCAGCTACCGCTGCCGAGGAACGCCGCCGCCGGCCCAGAGCACCTGCCACCGGCTCCGGTTGGGTTTCCACACTCAGGGAAGACACAGACTCCTCTTCAGGAGATTGCACAAAAACCGCCACCGTGGGCCTGCCGGGCAATTGTTCTCGCAAGAAACGACGCACCACCCGCTCCACTTCGCCCTTGAGGCCGGCCCAGTCGATGTCCAGGCTGCCCCGCTCCAGCGAGCGAGCAAATTGGGGCCACGCTTGCCGAAGGGTGTTCTCCAGAAGGGGTTTCAGGTCGGATCCCTTGAGTTGGTTCCCTTCCCCCGCCAAGCCAAAGGTTTGCACCTGCGGGGTGCAGAGCAACTGGCCGCTGCCGTCCAGGCTGATCACCACCGTCACCATGCCATCTTTGGCGATCTGCTGCCGCTCCTGCATCATCTCATCCATCACCACTCCATCGTGGGAAGCGGCGATCATCTGCAGGCCAGAGGGGACGCGGCCCGTGATGGCAATGCGCTCCCGGTTCACCTCCACCACATCGCCGTTGTCGATGATTACAATGTTTTCCCGCGGGATCCCCATGCTCATGGCGGTTTCGGCGTGCTTGACCAGCATGCGGTATTCCCCGTGGGTGGGGACAAAGAACTTGGGGCGGGTGAGGGCAATCATCAGCTTTTGGTCTTCCTGGCAGCCGTGGCCGGAAACGTGCAGGCCCTTGTCTTTGCCGTAAATGACATTGGCTCCCAGCTCCATTAGCTTGTCAATGACCCGCGAGACCGCGATGGTGTTGCCAGGGATCGGGTTGGCCGACCACACCACCGTGTCGCCTGGCTTGATTTGCAACTGCGGGTGCTCGCCGTTGGCAATGCGGGTGAGAGCAGCTAGAGGTTCTCCCTGGGATCCGGTGGTGAGGATGATCACCCGGTCATCCGGCAGGCTGTTGATCACATGCATTGGCTGCAGCGTCTCGTCCTTGCAGCGGATGTAGCCCAAGCGCCGCGCATGAGCCACCACGTTTAGCATGGAGCGGCCCAGCAGAGACACCACCCGACCTTGCTGTTCGGCAATCTGCAGCACCAAGTTGAGACGATGTACCGAAGAAGCAAAGGTGGTGATGATCACCCGTCCCTTGGCTCCCGCAATTGCCTTGGTGAGACCGGGCACCACTGAGGCTTCAGAGGGGGTGAACCCCGGCACTTCAGCGTTGGTGGAGTCGCTGATCAGGCAGAGCACTCCCTTTTCCCCATGTTCGGCCAACCGCTGTAGATCAAAGTACTCCCCATCCACCGGCGTGTGGTCGATCTTAAAGTCGCCGGTCTGGATAATGACGCCCACAGGCGTGTGCAGAGCCACCGTAAAGCTATCGGCAAAAGAGTGGGTGTTGCGAATGAATTCGGCAAAAAAGTGCTTACTCAAGGGAACGATTTCACGGGGGCCAACAGGACGCAGCTCTGTGCGGTTGAGCAGGCCCACTTCCCGCAATTTCTCTTCCAGCAGCGCCAGCGCCAATCTGGGGCCGTAGATGACCGGAATATCAAATTCCCGCAGGTGATACGGGATGCCACCGATGTGATCTTCGTGGCCGTGGGTAACCACCATCCCCCGCACTTTGTCGCGGTTTTGCTTGATGTAGGTCATGTCCGGCAGCACGATGTTCACGCCGTGCATGCTCTCATCGGGAAAAGCCAAACCGGCATCCAAGAGGATAATGTCGTCCTCGTAGCGGAAGGCCCATGTGTTTTTGCCGATCTCCCGTTCGCCGCCCAGCGGAATCATCTGAACGGAAGAGGTGGATTGTGGGGTTACAGAACGAGGAACAACTGAAGAACGTGGTGTTGGCATATGGGTTTAGATCCTCAACAGTAAAAAAACAAAAACAGAA
Source organism: Synechococcus sp. R3-13 (assembly GCF_047462195.1). NCBI lineage: Bacteria > Bacillati > Cyanobacteriota > Cyanophyceae > Synechococcales > Synechococcaceae > Synechococcus > Synechococcus sp. R3-13. Next base: position 3,954 of record NZ_JANSIO010000140.1, read on the forward strand.
ATGGGCACAAGCTATCCCCAACAAGGCTGTGGGTGAAAGCTGAACTCAGCCGCCGCAACTTATTTGCTTCCCAAGCTGGGAAAGAGCTTTTCGGGGAAAAAGCCACTTACCCACAGGTCAAACGCCACAAAAGAGCCCCTTGCAAACCCCTGAAAACCGTGGTCATGGCAGAAGCAAAGCCTAAAAATGCAGTCATGAAACTTTCGTCGCCATTTGTTCGGATCCCTTCGATTCAGCCAGTAGGCCCATCTCTTCAAGCACCTGTCGCAAAACCTGCAGAGAACTGGGCTGTAGAGGCGCTAGGGGAAGGCGCGCCCGACCCACTTGCCAACCCTGCATCTCCAATGCGGCCTTAATCGGAACTGGGTTGGTCTCGATGAATAAAACCTTGAACAACGGAAACAGGCGTAGGTGGTGGGCCAAAGCTTGATCGTGTTGCCCCCTGATGTAGCTCTGGATCAGCTCCTGCAACTGCAACCCAACTAGGTGGCTGGCTACACTGACCACACCGCTGCCTCCCAAAGATAGGAGTGGCAACGTCAAAGAGTCATCTCCCGAGTAAATGGCAAAACGCGAGGGAGTGAGTCGCCGAATTTCCGAAGCTACATCCATCATACCACTGGCTTCTTTGATGGCGACAACCGTTTCCAATTCTGCCAATTTCGCTACGGTCTCCGGCTGTAAACTGGCCCCTGTCCGACTGGGAATGTTGTACAGCAAGATGGGCAGGTCACTGGCTTGAGCAATGGCTTTGAAGTGCTCATAAAGGCCGGCCTGGGTAGGCTTGTTGTAGTAGGGCACCACCTGTAAAGAGCCGTCTAAACCCAATTGAGCGGCCTTTTTTGTGGCTTCAACGGCCTCACGAGTGGAGTTGGATCCTGTGCCGGCAATCACCTTGGCCCGACCGGCCACGGCATCTCGCACCACGCGGAACAGCTCGTATTCCTCTTGCCAAGTCAGGGTGGGAGACTCGCCCGTAGTGCCACAGACCACCAGGCCGTCGCTGCCGTGGGTTACCAAGTAATCGGCCAAACGAGCGGCCTCATCGTAGTTAAGCTCCCCCTCATCGGTAAAGGGGGTAACCATGGCCGTCAGCACCCGACCGAAGTTCACCAATTGCTTCTCCCCATCAACCACACCAATCTGACGATCCAGATGAGACCTATTTGTTTCTCTATCATACCTGCCTTTGCGTCAGGGATCCCGCTCGCCTGCTCTGTCAGGGCCCAGCTTGCGCCTCACCCGGTTGTCACAGGCCGGATGAAAGGGAGATAACAAAGAAGGCAGACCGTTTAAACACGGAATGTATAGCCATTTGCCAATCCTGCCCCTACCTTTGGGGGGAGCAGCCTTTCTACCGACACTTGAGGATCCCTATGGACGCCCTAACTGCCCTGAAAGAGCGCATTTCCGCCGACAAATTGGATCCCAGCCGCCGTTTATCGGAAGCGGAGATCCGAGAGCTGGTGGCTTATGCTACGGAAGCTCCTTCTTCCTTCAACATTCAGCACTGGCGGTTTGTTGCGGTCACCGACCCGGAAGACAAAGAGCGCCTCAAATCTCTGGCCTACAACCAACAGAAGGTGGCGGATGCATCGGTGGTGTTTATCATCCTGGGGGATCTGCGGGGGTATGAGAAACTGCCTGAAATTGTGCAAAGAAGCGTTGCTGCCGGGATCCTCCCCCCCGAAAAAGCGGAAGGCTGGGTGAACATGGCCCAGGCAACCTATCTGATACATTCACGCTGAACTCTCCTGAACA
>NZ_JANSIO010000141.1:0-586 GCF_047462195.1 Synechococcus sp. R3-13
TGATACCGTTTTGGTGTTCTTTTGGAAACATCAGGATCCCTGAGCCTTGGCTAGGCTATCTGTTGGCAGGTGGCGAGCTCCTGCTAGGGTTGCTCGATATGGGAGCGAGGCTCCAGGTGGATGAGGATCCGCGCCGGCCCGTAGCGCTCCTGCAAGAGGCGTTCAACTTCCTCGGTAAGGCGGTGGGCGGACTCAATGTCCTGTGGCTCCACCACCAGGTGCATCTCGATAAAGACCATTTCCCCTGGGATCCCGCGGGAAGTGATGTCATGGCAGTCGAGCACGCCTGGCACGCTCAGGATCAGATCCCGCAGGGCCTCGGCAGGGATCGCCACCCGGTCGGTGAGGTAGGGAAGATTCTCCTGCAGCACTTCCCAGCCGCTTCGGAGCACCAGCAGCGCCACCGGCAAAGCCAGGGCTTGATCCAACCAAGGGATCCCCCAATAATGCATGCCGGCCAACCCCAGCAAGACCGTCAGCGTCACCCCAACGTCGCTGAGGGTATGGCGCGCATCGGCCAACAGCAGCGAGCTGGATAGCGCTTTGCCCCAGCGGTGCTCGTAGAGGGTAACAAAGACGTTAATGC
>NZ_JANSIO010000142.1:0-1705 GCF_047462195.1 Synechococcus sp. R3-13
CCCCTTTGCTCTTCGCCATCAAATTCCTCTCCACGTGCTCTATCTGGATTTGGATGGGTTTAAGCAAATCAACGACCGCTGGGGGCACTGGGCTGGGGATCAAACCTTGATCCAGGTGGCGCGGCAATTGCAAGCTCACGTTCGCCAAGACGATCTGGTGGCCCGCTTGGGGGGCGATGAGTTTGCCCTGCTGGTGCGCGGGATCCCGAACTCGCAGATCCTAGGGCTGGCAGAACGCTTGCGGCAGGCTGTCCAGACCCTGTTGGTGCAGGCGGGGACGGAGACCATCTCCCTAAGCTGCAGTGTGGGCATCGCCTCTCTGCTGGAGCTGGGAGAGGGAACTGACCCACAAAGTCTGCTGGCTGCTGCCGACAAGGCCCTCTACCAAGCCAAAGCTGAGGGGGGTAACCGAGAGACTTTGCTGTAGTTCAGGGCCAACTGCTGGAGTTTAGGATCCCTCCACCAAACTAGCGTAGGCTTCGGCGCTCATGGTGTCTTCCAAGTCTTCGGGGTTGGCAATGCGCACCTTGATCAGCCAGCCATCGCCATAGGGATCGTCGGCAAGGCTTTCGGGGCTCTCCACCACCGCTGTATTCACGGCCACCACCTCTCCAGAAAGAGGGGCATAGAGATCTTCGACGGCTTTGACCGATTCCACCGAGCCAAAGCTTTCCCCTTTTTCAATCTCTGTCCCTTCTTCGGGCAAGCCCACGAAAACGATATCCCCCAGTTGATCGACGGCATAAGCTGTGATCCCAATCACCGCAATATCATCCTCAACATGGATGTACTCGTGGGTGTCCACGTAGCGCAGATGGGATGGATACTCCAGGGCCATGCCGGTTCTCCCGTAGAATTCAGTGGATTATTCTAGGGTCAACCCTTGAAGATGGTAAAGAGCGGATCCCAAGCCCGGCCCGCTAGAGAAACTCCATCAGCAGCCGATTTACAGTTTGCGGAGCTTCCTGCTGCGCCCAATGGCCGCATTCGGGGATGTACTCCTTGCGCAGGCCGTTGGGGAAAAAGGGATCCATCCCCTCAGTTAGCTCGCGGCTGAGGGCAAAGTCTTCTTCTCCCCAAATCAGCAGGGTGGGGGCGAGGATCTGCCGCATGGGCTGCAAAAACAGGTTCTGCAAGGTGGGCAGGTTAAACAGCTGGCGGTAGTAGTTGAGGGCAGAGGTGAGAACCTTGGGTTTGGAGAGGGCCTCTTGGTAGAGCTTGAGGTCGTGGCGGGTGAAGGCGCTTTTGCGCACCGAGGTTTCCTGGAAAATGCGGCGCACCCAATCTCCCAAATCCCACTGCAGCACCCACTCTGGCAGCCAAGGCAATTGAAAAAAGAACAGGTACCAACTGCGGCGCAGTTGATCCAAGTTGCTCAAGAATTCCCGGCGAAAGCAGGCCGGATGGGGAGAATTGAGGACGGCCAGCTTGCGAATCTCCTCAGGAAAAAATTGCGCCCAGTGCCAGGCAATGGCTCCCCCCCAATCGTGGGCTACGACCACCGCTCTTCGGGCCCCAAAGTGGCTCAGCAAGCCGCGAATATCCTCAGTAAGGGTATCCAAGTCGTAGCCGTGATCCGGTTTGTCGGAATCGTTGTAGCCGCGCATGTCGGGTGCCACCACGCGAAACCGCTGCGCCAACACCGGAATCTGATGCCGCCAGGAGTACCAAAACTCCGGGAAACCGTGCAACAAGATCGCCAGCT
>NZ_JANSIO010000143.1:0-4100 GCF_047462195.1 Synechococcus sp. R3-13
CGTTCCCCGGCTGCAGGTGGGGACGGATTTCGCCCTGGAAAACGGCCTTTTGCACTTCATCGGGCAGCAAAACCATTACCCAATCGGCGGCAGCGGCAGCATCCGCCACCGTTTTGACCATTAAGCCGTCTTGCTCGGCTTTGGGCCAGGAAGGGCTGCCAGGGTAAAGGCCAACGATGACCTGGACACCGCTATCGCGCAAATTGAGGGCGTGGGCGTGGCCTTGGCTGCCATAGCCGATGATGGCAACGGTTTTATCGGCCAAAGGCTCCAGGTTGGCGTCGGTGTCGTAGTAGAGGCGGGCCATGGTCGAGCAGGGCGTGAGCAGGTGCTTGACTAGGATAGCAGGATTGGATCCAACTTGCTGATCTCAAGCGCCGTGATGAACAGTTTTCACCCACCTTAGGCGCTTGGGCTGTACACACATGCGAGCGGTTGTGGCGATCATAACCGGCAGCCAGTGGAGCATGTAGACCAAGCCCAGGGCGGTGTGCCACCAAAGTCGCCGTCCGCGCAAGCCCTCCACCTGGCGTAGCCCCCGGTAAAAAGCCACCGTCAGGCAGCCCATCACCAGCGCGTTCAAGGGGAGCAGCACCGAGGAGTGGCCCGTCAACAGCACCCAGAGGGTGTCGGGAACCAAGGCCATCGGCAGCAAGTACTGAGAAATAAAGAAGGCCCAGAGATCCACCGTTTTGGCCATCCCCATGCGGCGACTGAGGATCCCTGGCCAGTAGTCGAGATAGCGCTGGTAGCCCCCTTCCGCCCAGCGGCAGCGCTGGTGCCAGAGACTTTTCCAAGAGGTGACCCCTTCTTCGACGATGGCCGGCTCTGGCAGAAAGGCGATATCTACGCCCGCCAGGTGCAGCTTAAAGGTGAGATCCAAGTCGTCGGTGAGGGTGGCCTCGTTCCAGCCGCCGCACTTTTCCAAAACATCTCGCCGCACCAGTTGGCCGTTGCCACGTAGCTCGCCAATACCCCTCACAGCCACGCGCTGCTGCTGGAAGTAAGCATCAGAGGCCATTTCCGCCACCTGCCCCAGAGTCCAGAAGTTGACGTTGGGGTTGCTCAGGGCCTTGCGCACCTGGACAGCGCCTACCGTCCGTCTGCTGAAACGGCTGCGCAGGCTTCCCACTTGAACAAACAAGGGCAGAGTGCGGGCAAGAAAATCCGAAGGCACCACAGCATCGGCATCGCAGACCAGGATGATCTCCCCTTGGGTGAGGGGCAGTACCTCGTTGAGGGCGCCGGACTTACCCCCGCCCCGCCCCGGCTGCCGCCGGTAAACCCGCAGATGGGGGATCCGCTTTTGGGCTTCCCGCAGAACTTCAGGGGTGGCATCGCTGCTGTTGTCGTCGATGGCCCACAGCTCCAGATGGCTGGTGGGGTAACGGAGCTGGGTCAAGCTGTGCAACAGCCGTGGGAGCACTGCGCTCTCATTCTTGGCTGGGATCAACACAGCCACACGGGGCAAGGCCAGCCCGCCCAACTCAGAAAGCCCGCTCTGCCCATCCCGTTGCATTGGCAGGACAGAGTCATTGTTGTTAGGGTCATCGCTGTTATCTGCTGACCTGGGATCCCGGCGGGTCGCAGCGGCAGGAGGAAGTCTCAGAGGGGGCAGGGAGGCCGCCGGTTGCAGGCGAAATAAGCGGCTAATGTGGATCACCATGAACGTGGCCAAACCAACGGTGATCCAACGGGCCGTCGGCACCACATGCATCAGGCTGACCAACCCCCACACCATGGCCAGAACCAGCAGAGCCTTGAGACGGCGGCGCTGGGCCGAGGTGAGCAACCAATCGGGAAGATGAAGATCCTCGAGAGGCTCTGGCTCTGACCAGACGAACTCAGACATGGGAATCCTCCCCCGGGCGACAACGCTACCCAACCTCACCAGCCTGTGCGAGCGTTAACCCAAAGGCTGTTAAGAGGTTGTTACCTATTGTCACCCATTGTGTTGGCGAAACGGAGTTCTCGAGAACCTACAGGCGAGAAAAATTGGGGATCCCGGCTGCCGCTTCTCCGGCAAGGGGGTGAGTGGCCTATGGGTTACCGCGAATCTCTTTGATCACCCCATCTTCCAGGAGGATCTCAACCTGCATTTTCTGGATCAGGTTGTCTCCTTTTTGGACTCGGAAGAAGCTCTCCACATTGCCCTGCAGCACTTCTTGGTTAAGCTCCAGGGTGCTCAGTTGGTTGATCTGCTGCAACAGTTGGTTTTTCTGATCCAAGAGGCGGATTTTCTGCTCATTCACGCGGCTTTTCACCGCTTCCACCTGTTGGAGCACTTGAGGGCTGTTGGGGTTGGGGCTTTGTTTCTCCAGTTCGGCAATAGCCCGCTTGCCCTGAAACTCCAGTTGTTGCATCTGAGCATCGGTGGCTTCGATCTGCCGCTCCAATTGCTCCTGCATTTCCTTTTTCCAAAGAGGTGTGACCACCACCTTGATGGGAATGTTGCGCTTGAGCAGTAATTGAGTGCCGTTGCTGACGTTGTTTTCTTCCATAAGACTCATCCAGGCAGACGACCAACCAAACCAGGGGCTTGTGCCCATTGTAGAAAGCTCCCCTCAAAAGCTCTGGGGTTGGGGAAGAGGAGCTTGACAGACCGGATCCTCCCCCGCCGAGCCGGAGAATCCATCTACTTATCCTACCGGCTGGGATCCCTGCGGTAAAGTCTTGATTTCGGGAAACTGCAATTTTGGTTAAGAATCTTAAAGGCCGCCGCCTTGCCCTGGCACAGATTCGGCTAGCGTGAGAGACAGTGTTCTTTTTTGCGGCAGCCATGAGCGAACGGGCCTCGACCCCTTCCAAACCCTCTGCTGGGATCACCAAGCCGGTGCGGATTGCCTCTCGAAAAAGCGAGTTGGCTTTGGTGCAGACCCAGTGGGTGATGGGTCAGTTGCAAGAACACCATCCGGGATTACCTCTGGAGCTCAACACTCTCTCCACCCAGGGAGACATCATCCTGGATGTGGCACTGGCCAAAATTGGAGACAAAGGTCTCTTTACCAAGGAATTGGAGGTTAGCCTGCTCAACGGCAGCAGCGACTTGGCGGTACACAGCCTTAAAGACTTGCCCACTCGCCTGCCGGAGGGCTTGGTGTTGGGGGCGATCACGCGGCGGGAGGATCCGTTGGACGCTTTGGTGGTGGGGGAAAAGTTCCGGGATTACCGACTGGCCACCCTGCCAGAGGGGACGGTGATCGGCACTTCATCGCTGCGGCGGCTGGCCCAACTGCGCCATGCCTTTCCCCACTTGCACTTTAAGGATGTGCGGGGCAACCTCAACACCCGCCTGGCTAAGCTGGAGCGGGGAGAGTACGATGGCCTGATTTTGGCAGTGGCCGGGTTGAAGCGCCTGGGCAAAGCCGACCGGATCCACGAGGTGTTGGATCCCAGCGTGTCTCTGTACGCGGTTGGCCAGGGATCCCTGGGAATCGAGTGTCGGCAGGGAGATGAGCGGATTCTGGAGCTTATCCGACCCTTGGCCGATGCGGAGGCCACAGCCCGCTGCTTGGCAGAGCGAGCTTTCCTGCGGGCTTTGGAAGGAGGGTGTCAGGTGCCCATTGGCGTTCACAGCCAAGTCCAAGAGGAGGCGCTGCACCTAACCGGTATGGTGGCCGACCTGGATGGCCGGCGGCTCATCCGCGATACTCAGACGGGATCCACCGCCGATCCCGAGGCAGTGGGGATGGCTCTTGCAGAAAAGCTAAAACAGCAGGGGGCCGACGAGATTTTGCAAGCCATTTTTGCCCAGGCCCGCCGTTAGGCTTTCCTATTTTTTCTGAGTAGGCTTTGAGAACTTCAGCTAGGGTCAGCTGAGGATTCTGCCGGAGCTATGGGAACTGGGGAGGGTATCGATCTAGGCACAGAAGGCATAGGCTGCCTGGCTGGCTCCGGGGCCTGAGCCACCAAAAGATGATCTTCAGCTAGGGCAACACCCGAAAGAAAACCACTCTCCCAAAAGGACGTAAGTAGCAAGGCTAAAATGCCTAGACGCAGTCCTATGTATTCTCCAAATCTTGATAGAGATGCCCACTTCCTTCTCAGCTCAAGCCAAAGCTGAGAATTTACTAGGTTGTGTTGATCTTTCATTTGAGCCA
>NZ_JANSIO010000144.1:0-7360 GCF_047462195.1 Synechococcus sp. R3-13
GCCTACGGCACCCTGACGGGAACCGCAACGCTGACGCGACGATGCGACGACGTAACGACGTGACCAACGTTTTAGGTGTGGGTGCAGTGTCCCAGTTTGAATCGAAATGACCATAGTGCTTAGAAAAAGAGAGACTCTCACAATACCCCCAGAAATGCTTTCCTCTGGCATGGCAGTTCACAACCTATGCTGGAAAAGGCGTTCAAGAAGCACCTCATGAGTGGGCCTGATCCTTCTTTGGCAGAGGGATCCCATCGCAGCGATATTGCCCTTCGCTTGCAGGGGATCACCAAGCGTTATCCTCTGGTGCTGGCCAACGACCACATCGATCTGGAGGTGCGTTGGGGAGAGATTCTGGCGCTGATGGGGGAGAACGGGGCGGGCAAGTCTACCCTGATGAAGATCGTCTATGGGTTGGTCAGCCCGGACGAGGGATCCATTCAAGTGGATGGGCAACCGGCCAAAATTCACAGTCCCGCCGATGCCATTCGGTTGGGAATTGGGATGGTGCATCAACACTTTATGTTGGTGGATCCCTTGACGGTTACGGAAAACGTGGTTCTTGGGGCCGAACCCGGCCATCTTTTTCAGGTCGATTTCCGTCGGGCCAGGGCTGAGGTGGCTCAGTTGATTGCCGAGATGGGCTTCCATCTGGATCCCGACGCCAGAGTGGAGGATCTGCCGGTAGGCCTACAGCAGCGGGTGGAGATCTTGAAAATGCTCTACCGCAAGGCCCGCATCTTGATTTTGGATGAGCCGACGGCAGTGTTGACTCCGCAGGAGGCAGGCGAGCTGTTTGCGTTTTTGCGCCGCTTTGCCCGGCGGGGGGGAGCTGTCATTTTCATCAGCCACAAGCTGAAGGAGGTAATGCAACTGGCCGACCGCGTCACCGTCATTCGGGATGGCAAGGTGGTGGCGACGTTGCCCACTGCCCAAACCGATGCCCAGGAACTGGCGCGGCTGATGGTGGGGCGGGAAGTCAGTCTGACCGTTGAAAAAAAGGCCGCTACCCCTGGGGAGGTGTTGCTGGATGTGCGAGATCTGTGGGTGGATATACCGGGGCGGAAGCCGGCGGTGGCGGGGGCGAGCTTCCAGGTACGTGCCGGCGAGATTGTGGGCCTTGCCGGTGTGGAGGGAAACGGCCAAACGGAATTGGTGGAGGCGATCACCGGCTTGAGAAGCTACCGCGGCCAAATTCGCTATGGAGCCGGATCCCTGTCTGCTTCGGCCCGACAGGTGCGTTGCTGGGGTCTGAGTCATATCCCCGAAGATCGCAATGTGAGAGGTTTGGTGCTGGATTTCCCCACCCGCGACAACCTGATCCTGGGGGATCACCATCAAAAGCCGTATACCGGCTGGTTGGGATTTTTTCGGGAAGAGGCCATTGACCAACATGCCCGCCAGGTGGTGGAGAGCTTCGACGTTCGCCCCCGCAGCATTTCCCTGACGGCCCGCCGCTATTCTGGGGGCAATGCCCAGAAGATCGTTGTGGGGCGGGAGCTTTCCTGTGGATCCAAGGTGCTGGTGGCTGCCCAACCGACGCGGGGGGTGGATGTGGGGGCCATCGAGGCCATTCATCGGCGCATCCTGCAGGCGCGGGATCAGGGCATGGGGGTGCTGCTGGTGTCGGCGGATTTGAATGAGGTGATCAGCTTGTCGGATCGCATTTTGGTGATCCATGAGGGCCACCTGGTGGGAGAACTCACGCCTGAAGAGGCCACCGAAGAGCAGCTAGGGCTGCTGATGGGCGGGATCCAGCATTAGACGAGGCCGGGGGCAGCTTGAGAAGACCGTGCCGCCCGTTCTTGGGCTAGGGCTGCTCGCCGTTGCTCCAACTCTTGAGGAGAGATGCGCCCATAGGTCACGCTCATCTCGGCCAGCCGCTGGATCATGTCCTGCCGCAGCATGTCCTCGCGGTAGCGCCAGGCCCAGTTGTTCTCGGTGGTGCCGGGGAAGTTCATGCGCGCCTCTGCCCCCAGCCCCATCACATCCTGCAGGGGAATGATGGCCAGGTCGGCTACGGAAGAAAGGGCCAAGCGGATCAGATCCCAATGGATGCCCCCGGATCCCTGGCAGCCCAAATAGCGCAGCAGGTTTTGTTTTTCCCACTCCGAGCGCTCCGGGTCATGAAACCAGCCCACCACCGTATTGTTGTCGTGGGTGCCGGTGTAAACGACAAAGTTACGCTCGTAGGCATGGGGCAAATAGGGGTTATCCGGCCCGGAACCAAAAGCAAACAGCAGCACCTTCATGCCGAGCAGGCCGAATTGATCCCGCAGTTGCAACACCTCGGGCGTGATGTCTCCCAGATCTTCGGCAATCACCGGGATTTCCCCCAGCTTGTCGGCCAGGGCCTGAAAGAAATCTGCTCCCGGCCCTTTTTGCCACTCCCCTTCCACAGCCGTTTCCGCATCGCCCGGAATGGCCCAGTAGCTCTCGAAGCCGCGAAAGTGGTCGATGCGCACACAATCCACTTGCTTGAGAATGGCCTGCATGCGTTTGATCCACCAGTCGTAGCCACGGGCCTTGAGCACTTCCCAGTTGTAGAGGGGGTTGCCCCAGCGCTGCCCGGTGGGGCTGAAATAGTCCGGCGGCACACCGGCTACTTGTAAAGGCCGTCCCTGTTCATCCAGGTGAAACAGCTCCCGGTTGGCCCACACGTCGGCACTGTTGGGGGCAACATAGATGGGTACATCCCCGATGAGCTGCACTTGATGCCGATGGGCATACTCCCTCAAGGATCCCCACTGCTGGGCGAACAGATACTGCCAAAACATCTGCTCGGTAATGGCATCGGCATAGCGGTCGCGAGCCTCTTGCAGGGCCGGCGGATCCCGTCGCACCAAGGCCGGATCCCATTGGTTCCACTCTTGCTCGCCGTACACATCCTTGAGGGCCATGAACAGGGCATAGTCGGGCAACCAATCGGCTTCGGCAGCACAATAGGCTTGGAAGGCTTCCCAGTCGGCGGCGGACGCTTTTTCTTTGAAGGTTGCCCAGGCGCGGTGCAGCAGGCCCAGCTTGAAGGGGATCACGGTTTCGTAGTCCACCCGCTCGGCGGATCCGGCTTGGATCGTTGGCCATTGGGGCAGGTCCTGCCAACTGTCGGGCTCTAGCCAGCCGGCTTTTACCAACAGCTCCGGGCTGATGAGCAGCGGGTTGCCGGCTATGGAGGAAAAGCTCATGTAGGGGGAGTTGCCCCAGCCGGTAGGTCCCAGAGGCAGCACCTGCCAGAGGCGCTGGCCGCTCTCCACCAGAAAATCCACAAACCGGTAAGCAGCCGGCCCCAGGTCGCCGATGCCAAATGGCCCCGGTAGCGAGGTGGGGTGCAAGAGGATCCCGCTGAGTCTGCCCATGCGCATGGCCAAGCCCTTTTGCTGAAGGTGGCTTCACCGCCTATGCTGTCACTTCCAGAGCCACGATGAACAGCTCCAGACAAGACAAAATCGGCACAAAGCCAAAAGACCCCCTTTTCCGCCCTGGCCAGGGATCCGGAACTGGGATCCTGTCAGGCCATCTCAGGCGCAGGGCAGGCTTGGGCATACCAGTCATAGAGGCCATCCCCGGTGGTGAGCCAAGTATGAGGGCGAGATTGGATGTGCTGCAAGGCTTTTTTTAGGGATCCCATCCGCAGAGGCTGCCCGACAATGAAAGGATGTAGGCCGATGGCCATGACGCGGGGGGAGCGTTCCCCATCTTGCCACAGTTGATCAAACTGGTCGATGAGGGCTTGGGCAAAGGCTTCTGCCGGCAGGCGGGCGCTGAGACAGAGGCTGATGTCGTTGGCCTCTAGAGTGTAGGGGATCCCCAAAAGGGGGCCGGCGGCGGTCTGCAGCCAATAGGGTTGGTCGTCGTTTACCCAGTCGGTGGTGTAGCGGATCCCGGCAGCCTTGAGCAGGTCAAAGGTGTTCTCGCTAACGGAAAATCCCGGTGTCAGCCAGCCCCAGGGTCGGGATCCTGACACCTTCTCCAAAAGGGACAAGCTGCGCTCGATGAGCTCTTGTTCGGCTTCGCGGGCCAGGCCGCTGTGGCCGGTGGAGTTGTTCCAGCCGTGGGCCAACACCGACCAGCCGTATTGGCGGATCCCTTCAATGATGGGGGGGTAAAGCTGCACCATTTCTGCATTCAAGGCGGCAGTCACCGGGATCCCCAGCTCGGCAAACAGCTCAAACAGGCGCCAAATGCCCACCCGGTTGCCGTAGTCCCGCCAGCCGTAGTTGGCGATCTCAGGGGAGCTGGTGAGATGGGGTTGAATGGCCGTGCCCAGCTTGCCAAAAGTGAAGTGCTCGATGTTCATCACCACGTACACAGCCACCCGCGCCTGATCCGGTAAGCTCGGCAGATTTCGGCTGGGTAGAGCTGAGTAGGCAGGTGGCAGCATGATTCCCTCTCCAAGTCATTCCAGGACAGTTAGCCCTTCGTTGGCGTCAGCAGCGTGGAGCACTTTCTTCCAACTTTCTTTCAGAGGCTGAGGCTTGACGACAAGCCCGCACTTCTTCAAGGGTGAACAGGCGACGCAAGGGGATCCCTGCTTCGCGGCAGCGATCTTCTGCCCCTTCCAGCCGATCCACCAAAGCGAGGATCCCTTCCGCCCGGTAGCCGGCTGCCCGCACCCGTTCGACAGCCTTCAAAGCAGAACTGCCGGTGGTCACCACATCTTCCAGGATCCACACCCGACTGCCTGCCGGCAACTCCGGCCCCTCGATCCAGGCTTGCGTGCCGTGCCCCTTGGGCTCTTTGCGCACGATTAGGGCGGCTAGGTTGGCAGGCTCAGCCCTCAGGGAGGCCAAACTCACCGCCGTCACCAGGGGATCTGCCCCCAGCGTCATTCCGGCCACTGCCTCGGTTTCGGGCGGCAACAGTCGGTGCAGCAGGGATCCCACCCAATAAGCTCCTTGGGGGTGAAGGGTAACCGGTTTGCAGTTGATGTAGTAGGGGCTCTTCTGTCCAGAAGTGAGGGTAAAGGAGCCTTCTCGATAGGCCAGTTGGGCGAGGAGATACAACAGTTTCTCCCGCGCTTCCTCTGGGGAAAGGGTCGGGGGAGAGCAATCGAGAAGCAACACAGCGGGGATCCTCTTGGTTCAATGGCTGGCAAGAAAGATCACTCAGGACATTTCATTATGCGGCAAATCTCCACCGAATCCAATCTCCCGTTTTTCGGCTTCACGGGAGGGATCCCTGTCACGCAAAAGATACGCCTGTCTTGGCTAGGGCCAATGTTGCTGAAGTTCTAGACCGGCGGATACCTGAAAATCTGTTCAAACAACCACCTGGGGCATCATTTGCTCAACCAACAGAAGCAACGTGTTGGCAACAGAAGCCGGCTCCTGGGCATTCAAAGTGGTGTGCGGAACTGAACCGTCCTGATTCCCCAAAATTAACAAAATGTCTTCTGGATCCCAGGCATTGGGTTGATCGACGTGGGTGATCCCAATCACGCAGGGGGCACTTGTCCTGGCTTTCATAAAAGATTGAATAGCTTGGGCGTTGCGAAATTGGCCCGGCAAGTGCGCAGGCACCAGAAGAACATAGCCGTGGGCGCGCTTAATTAAAATATCCCACATAAAGTTAAAGCGAGACTGGCCGGGAGTGCCGTAGAGATGCAGCCACATCTCTTCTTCCTCCTCTCCAATTCTCAAGCGGCCGAAGTCCATGCTTACCGTCGTGGTTTTCTTCAGCTCTGCCACCTCGTCCGTTGCTTTGCAATCGGTGTCTACTACCTCAATCTCGCTAATCGTGCGAATAAAGGTAGACTTTCCAGCTCCCACCGGCCCTGTTACAACAATGCGGAGAATATTGCTCATGGTTAGCCTCAGCCGTAAACCCCCAGCGCAGACGGGCCTACTCAATCCTGATTAAGAGGAAGCCAAGCTGTTAGCCCCGGTAGCAATCAAGCGCTTAAACAAGGCCTCGCTCATGCCTGTTTCCTGTTGCACAGCATTATAGGCCACCTCAAGGTAAGCTTGCTCAATAAAAGAGAGGTCAATCATGCAAACCTTGCTCAAGCTGGTGCGCAACTGCTCAGGCTTGCCTTCTTTCACCAACCGCCGACTGACCTCCTGCACAACTGTGGCCATAGCAGGCACAACATGTTGAGGGCCGATCCCAACGCGCACATGAACTATGCCAATCTTCCAGCGCCGCTCAGCGTATTGTGGCCCCCAGTTATCCATGCCCGTAAACATTTCCTTGAACCAGTCGGCAAAGGTTTGGCCCAGCCGCTGCCGGTTGTGCTTGGCTATCACTGCCGCCATTTCGGCATCGCGATCCAGATAGCCGTAAAAGGCGTCTGACATTTCCGCCGCGATACTGCCGCCCCAGTCAGCACTTTGCTGCAAAACTTTCTTGTCATCATCTGTGAATTGCGTGCGTGAGATCAGGACTTGGAGCAGCTCAGAAGGTTTAATGGCCATACTTCCCTCAACGTCAGGACAGAATCAAAAACTTAGCCTCCACATTTGATTTTCTTACTTCATTGCCTCTGCAATGCTTGCCGCGACTCGCTTAATTTCCAAAAAAAGCAAGCCCTGCTTGACTTCATGACTGGCAATTGTCAGCAAGACAGCATCGGGGCCACAACTGGCCAAAACCCCGTACCCTTTTTCTCCCTGTACAAAAACCCTCTCTATGGCTCCGCGCCCCAGCTCTTTTCCAATCCGTTCTCCCAAAGAAAGCATGGCAGCCGACATAGCAGAGGTTCTCTCTTCATCCATACCCGCAGGCAATGTGGAAGCCAAAGGTAACCCGTCAGGGGTGACCACTGCTGCTCCCTGGACTTCCGGTGTGTTGGCAACATAGCTCTGGAGGATCGCCTGCAAAGAGGACAGATTAGCCATCCTATATCTCCCTGCTGATTCCCTATTTCTAATGTTTCTACCCGAAAACCGAAAACATGACTGCAAATATCCCTATGCTTTTATTTTTCGCGCATGCCCTTGAGGAGGGTGGCTAATCGACTGACCAGAGAAGGCTTGACGGGGCCGCCCTCATCCTGGAGACCAGGCACCCTTGCCCCCAGCCTCTCCCTCACCGGCTCGGGATTCACCTCCTCAGCAATCGACTTGGACAGCTCCAAGTGACCAGACCGAGCCAGAACCGTTGGCCCCTCACAGGGGCTGATCAACCCCAGCTTGGCCAGACGGGCACAGGCATAGCGCACCTCCAGCAGGTCTGCCCCCAGTGCTTGAGCCAAAGCCGTCAGCTTGCGAGAAGGCGACACCTGCTCCAGGATCCCCCACTCCAGCGCAGAAAGTTTGAACAGAGGCAGTTCGGTGCTGGTACGCCAAAAGCAGCTATCGGGCTCTGGCAGGTCTTTTTCGGGCTGCTGCTCTAGCTTGAGCTGCTGCAGGGCTTCCAGGAC
>NZ_JANSIO010000145.1:0-1596 GCF_047462195.1 Synechococcus sp. R3-13
GCTGCATAGTTGAACAGTGATGTTCAGCAGTGCTCAGCGTAAATGTATCAGTTTCTTCCGCAAGAGAAGATTCTCGCTTCTGTCGACCAAGCTGCTTGCCGGGCTGAAAACTGTCTGCTCCAGAGCAGACAGGGTTTTGCTGTTGCTGATTCCTGAACTTTTTTCGTTCTTGAGGATTGGGGCCAGCCGGAAGAGAAGAGGAGCTAGGGATCCCTGACCCTTCGAGGGCGAAAATGGCAAAAGCGTGGAAGGCAGAAAGCTGATGCGGGTGTATTTGTTTCGCTGGGCAGGGTTGCTTCACCTCATTGCCGGGGTGATGTACCTCTACTGGCGACTGACAGCCGGGTTGATGGATTTGGGATCCCTTTTGTTTTGGGGGGCAGAGCTGTATGTTTGGCTGGCGGCGGTGGGCTTTACCCTCAGCCGCTATCCCCAAGTGCCGAGAGAGACGATCCCATCCCCAGAGGTCCTGCGGCGGTCGTTTTTCCAATTGCCGCGGGTGGATGTACTGGTGCTGCGCCAGTGGGATTCCGTAGAGGCAACCCGGCAGACGGTGCTCTCGGCTCTGCACCTCGACTACCCGTGGGAGCGGTTGTTTGTCCACATTGTGGATCGGGTAGAAGATGAGGAGATGGCCAAGGCGGCGCGGGCCATTCCCTGCGAATACTGGGCCTGCCCTAGCCCCACAACCGACCCCCTGGCTTATGCAATGGGATCCCCTCACATCCAAGGGGAGTATCTGCTCCTGGTGCAGCCGGGCCATTTTCTCGAGCCGGACTTCCTGTGGCAGACCTTGCCCCGCTTTTACGACTCGCCGGAGCGGGCTCCCATCGCCAATCGTATCGGGTTTGTGCAGGCAATGCTGCGCACCCTAGGCCAGCCCAGAGCCGTTCACCCCCTGCAACAGCTTTTGGCGGTGGGATCCGAAGGGTATCAGGCGGCACCCCTGTTGGGTTCTGGCTGTCTCATCCGGCGCAAGGCTTTGGAAGGGATCCCGCAGATCGACATTCGCCGCCCTGTGCAGTTGGGGTGTCAGATGCACTGCCGTGGCTGGCAGTCTCAATTGGTTCGCCAAACCCAGGTTACGGGTGTTTTGTTGCCCTTGCGCAACCGCCGCGTTGCTTTGCTGGCTTTGTTTTCGGCCTTGAGGGAAAATCCCTTCTGGGGCAAGCCGACCACGCAGCAGCAGCGCTTTCAATACCTGTGGCTGGCCCTCTGGGCTGCCGGTGGGATGGCGGAGCTGGTCTACTTGGCGGTGCCGATGGTCTTTCTCTGCACAGGGTGGATGCCGGTGCCGGCCTTTGACCGGGTCTTCTTCGCGTGGTTTTTGCCTTATGCTCTCCTAGGGCGCATCAGTTGGCTCTTGGCCTTTCCCCCGCATTTGTGGGGGGCAGCTTGGCAGTCGGAACGGCAGACGGGCAGCCAGTTTTTCCAGTCCATCCAGGCGCTGGTGCAAAGTCTGCAGGGAGTGCCCCCCTATCCCGAGCAGCCTTCCCAGCTCTCCTTAGGACCTCAGGCTCTGGCTATTGTGCTGACTTTTCTGGCTATGGGGGTGGGATCCCTGCGTTTTGCCGGCAGTTGGGATCCCTCTTGGCC
>NZ_JANSIO010000146.1:0-9247 GCF_047462195.1 Synechococcus sp. R3-13
ATCCCCGCCTTGGATCATGAAGCCCCGAATCACGCGGTGAAAGATGACACCATCGTAGAAGTGGTCGTTGGCCAAAAAGACGAAATTGTTGACGGCGAGGGGAGCTTCTTGCGGGAACAGCTCCAGAACCATTGTGCCGGCGGTGGTCTCCATCGTGGCCGTGTAGGACTTGGCCGGGTCGATCACCATCGGCGGGGGACTGTTGTAGGTTTTCACGGGTTTGCCCAAGTGTTGTGCCAGGAGCAAATCGCGAGAAGAATGCGGGCGGGCCAAGACAGGGAGAGCACTCAGCCCCACCCAAAGCACCACCATCAGCACAGCTAACTTCACCAGGCTGGCCAACTTAGATCGCCCACGCACAATTCTTGCAGGAAAGCTCCATCCCCATCGTACCAGGATTCTGTCCGAGCTTAATCTTCCCTGGACTTGGATGGAGGCTTGGCTCGCCGCACCAGCCAATAACTCACCGAGAGGGCCAACGTCGCTGCCCCCAACCCGATGAGATCTAACCCCCCCAGCTTCTCGAAATCGAAAATGATGATCTTGCGGGCCACCGCAATCAAAGAGGTGACGATCACCAGCTCCACCTGCACCACCTGCTTTTGCAAGTAGGCGGTGATGTTCTCCAGAATTTCCAGCGCAATCAGAATATTTAAAAAGAGGCCGAAGATCTCGATTAAAGTGGTGGAGAAAAACCCAGTTGGCTCCATCAACAAATCTGCCACCAAGAACCGGGCCAAGTCCACCACTGCTACTACGATTAGCCCGATCATCAAAATTGAAAGCAGCTTCGAGATCAGGCTTTCGATGCGGGCAATGGCCCGCAAAAAGGGATCCTCCTCTTCTGTCTCGTGGGGATTGTGCAACAGCCACTTGAGAAACCGCATCGCCAACCCCGACAGATCCAAACCCTTATGTCCTGATCCTGAGACAACATTATCCGTCCCAACCGTCTTGCCGGGAAGCAGGCAGGGATCCCTTGGGGCGATGATTGCGACACCGCTCAGAACAGTATTTCACCTCCGACCAACAGTCGGCCCACTTTTTGCGCCAGGTGAAGGGTCGCTGACAGGTGAGACAAATTTTGCTGGGCAAATCCGATTTCTTCCGTTGGCGTGGCATGGTGCACTGCAAAACAAGGTCAACTCTGTAGTCAGTTTAACAATCCTACCGGATGCTGACCGTTACCATCACGGGGGTGCTTGGCCTGCGCCCCACCTTAGCAAAAGCTGAAGTCTGAACCTAGAGAAATCGAGTAGCCTCTTGAAATCCGGCGAGATCTCTGCCCTGTGTCTGCAGGGATCCCTGAAGGAAGTTGGGTTTGCTGAAAGGTTAGCTGCCTCCATCCTGTACTGAGTAAAGTTCTTAACACCCGCTTGTGAACTTGAGCTTGAGTTTGTATGAAATCTCAACCAAATGGGACGAATGTAGCTGTTCAGAACTCTCCTCCTCCACTGAAGCGGGTTGAGGTACGGCTCAGCAAACCCGGCAACCGGGCAACTCAAGCCTCGCTGTCGGAGGACTCGGTGGGCATATTTTTGCGGGAAATGGCTCGCTACCCACTCCTCAATGCCGAGCAGGAAGTGAAATTGGGACGGCTGATTGCAGAGGGGGGAGCCGCCGGGGAACGGGCGAAACGGGAATTGGTTAGGGCCAACCTGCGCTTGGTGGTCTCGATTGCCAAAAAGTATTTGAATCGCGGTGTGCCGTTTCTGGATCTGATTCAAGAAGGCACCATTGGCCTGATCCGAGCCGCAGAAAAATTTGAGTACGAACGCGGCTACAAGTTTTCCACCTACGCCTACTGGTGGATTCGCCAAGGGATCACCCGCGCCGTTGCCAATCAGGGGCGCCTGGTGCGGATCCCGGTGCACATGGTAGAAAAGCTCAACCAGGTGAAGCGGATCCGGCGAGATCTGACCGAAGCCCTAAACCGTCGCCCCACCCAAGCGGAAATTGCCGAAGCTCTGGAGATTTCCCCCGACAAGCTGGACGCTCTCTTAACCCTCTTGGAAGCCGGTCGCCAAACCCTTTCGCTACATACTCCGGTTGGCAAAGAGGAGGATAGGGAGCTGATGCAGCTTATCGAGGACGCCAACAGCCTCACTCCCGAATCCCAAATGGACTTGCACCTGCTGTCTGCCCAACTGGAAGAAATGCTGGAGCAGCTCAGCCCCCGAGAGCAAGAAATCCTCAAGCTCCGCTATGGGCTGAAAGATGGCCACCTGCACACTCTCTCCGAAATTGGTCAGCTCTTCGGCCTGTCTCGAGAGCGCGTCCGACAAATTCAAGCACGAGCCATGCGCAAACTGCGCCATCCACGCCGACAGGAAATTTTGGCAGATTGGATGACCTCGTTTTAGGCAGTAGGCCACGGCTGCTCCACAGGCGAAACCCAGGATTCCGCAGCAGTTTATGTTCAGCAAAGCTCTGCAGAACCAGGACCAGAGGCGTGCCCCCACTTTTGGACAAGGGATCTGTCAACTAGCCCATCTTCTGCAACTGCAGGGGGTGAGGCTGAGGGCGGCTGCGCAGGGCAGCTTCGATCAACCCCAAAAAGAGGGGGTGGGGGCGGTTGGGGCGGGAGCGAAACTCCGGATGGAACTGGGTGGCGATGAAAAAGGGGTGGCTGGGCAGCTCGATAATCTCCACCAAGCGGTTATCCGGCGAGACTCCGCTGATGATATAACCAGAGTCCAGAAAAAGGCTGCGGTAGGCATTGTTAAACTCATAGCGATGGCGGTGGCGCTCGTAGATGATGGCCTCACCGTAGAGCTTGGCCGCTAGGGTATTGGGCATGATGCGACAGGGATAGAGGCCCAGCCGCAGGGTTCCTCCCAGATCTTCCACATCTTTCTGCTCCGGCAAGAGGCTGATCACCGGGTGGGGGGTATCGGGGTCAAACTCGTAGCTGTTGGCCCGCTCCAGATGGGCAATGTGACATCCCCAGTCGATCACCGCGCATTGCATGCCCAGACACAGGCCCAGAAAGGGAATGCCCCGCTCCCTCACGTAGCAAATACTGGCCACTTTGCCCTCGATGCCGCGATTGCCAAACCCCCCTGGCACCACCACTCCATCCACGCCGGAAAGCAATGCCTCTGGTCCCCGCTCTTCGATCTCCTCAGAAGAGATCCAGCGCAGCGTGACGCCGGCATTGAGGGCCAACCCGGCATGGCGCAGGGCCTCGGCCACGGAAAGATAGGCATCTGTAAGTCGCACGTATTTGCCGACAATGGCAATCTCCACCTGCTCTTGGGGGTGGTGCAGCCGCTGCACCAGGAGCTCCCACTCCCGCAGGTCGGGCTGCTGGGGATCCAGGTTGAGGATCTCCAAAACCCGCTGCGCCAACCCCTCCTGCTCCAGCACCAGAGGCACGTCGTAGATGCTGGGGGCATCCTGAGCCTGAATCACACATTCCACCGGCACATCGCAAAACTCGGAGATCTTCTCCTTGATCCCGCGGGGCAATGGCTGTTCGCAGCGGCACACCAACACGTCCGGCTGGATACCAATAGAGCGCAGCTCCTTCACCGAGTGCTGGGTGGGCTTGGTTTTCATCTCCCCTGCCGCTTTGATCAGGGGCACCAGGGTGACATGCACATAGGCGACATTGGCGCGGCCCACGTCCTTGCGAAATTGGCGGATGGCCTCCAAAAAGGGCAAAGACTCGATATCTCCCACCGTGCCCCCCACCTCCACCAGCACCACGTCGGGGTTGGTCTCGCGGGCCACCCGCCGGATGCGCTCTTTAATCTCTTGGGTAACATGGGGGATCACCTGCACCGTGCTGCCCTGGTAATCGCCGCGCCGCTCTTTGTGGATCACGGCCTGGTAGATGGAGCCGGTGGTGACGTTGTTGAGCTTAGACATGTTGGTGTCGGTGAAGCGCTCGTAGTGGCCCAAGTCCAGGTCGGTCTCGGCGCCGTCGTCGGTGACGAACACTTCCCCATGCTGGTAGGGACTCATGGTGCCGGGATCCACATTGATGTAGGGATCCAGCTTCAAAATCGACACCGTGTAGTTACGGGATTTGAGGAGGCGACCCAAGCTGGCCGCTACAATGCCTTTGCCGATGCTGGAGACCACTCCGCCCGTGACGAAGACAAACTTGGTCATAGCTTGGATCCCTTGCCTTTTTTTGATTATGCCAGGGATCCCTCAGCGCAGAGAGCGGATGGGGCCGTTGTAGAGGATGGTGGTTTGAAAGGTGCGCCTGTCCACCCGCACCTGGGTTTCAATGCTGGGCTGGACAAAGCCGGGCTCTCCCCCCCGGAAGGTGAAGATCCAAGCATCTTCAAACTCTTCAAACGGCGAGTCGATGGCTGCCCCGTGCATGGAAGCTTCGGCGCGATAGCGCTGTAGGCCCCCATTGGCGATCTCGGCAGCTTGACGGGCCAGGTTTTTGGCGCGGTTGAGATCGCGGAAGTAGCGGCTGATCTCCTCAAAACTCCCCCTGGGCAGCGGTCGCTGGGGAGCAGGGGTTGCCGGCACAGGCCGGGGATCCGGCACGATGGGCAGGGTGGGAATATCGGGACTGGGGGGCAGCGGGGTTTGGGAAGGTTCGGGAAAGAGGGGCCTAATCCCCTGGGTCTGGGCGGGCAGCGAGGATCCCCAGAGCAGCGCTCCGGCCAGGCAGAGAGGGAAAAGGGATCTCATAGGCAGTTCCTCTACCAGTGAGTGATCTAGCTGGAATCACTACTCTACTGAGCCTCTCTCCCCAACAAGCAGAGGAAAAAGCCTGGTTGCTGTTTCCCAAGGCAGCTAAAAGAGGGAGGTCGTTGGCGCAAGGGGGACTGCCCACCTGCTGACGGTTGCTAGCATGCGGGAGGAGACCGCCTCGCAGAAGTTGCCATGGAGTTCATCGATCTTGCCGAGACGGGGCTAAAACTAAGCCGCGTGGGGCTGGGCACCTGGAGCATGACGGGGGATTGGTGGGGGCCAGCAGATCCTGAGGAGGCCTACGCCACTCTCCGCAAGGCCATTGACCTAGGCATCACCCTCTTTGACACCGCTCCGGCCTACGGCCGCGGCCTTTCGGAAGTGCTTTTGGGACGGGCCATCCGGGATGCCGGCTGCCGGGATCGCCTAGTCATTGCCACCAAGGCCGGCCTGCAGTGGGTCAACGGCAAGGTGGTGCGCAACTGCAGCCTCAGTTGGCTAGCTCAGGATTTGGAAAACTCCCTCCGCCGCCTGCAGACGGAGGTCATTGACATCTACCAGGTACACTGGCCAGATCCCCTAGAGCCCCTGGAGGAAACAGCCGCCTTTTTCCAGCGCCTGCTGCAGGAAGGCAAGATCCGCGCCATTGGGGTCAGCAACTTTTCCCCCGAACAGATGGATCGGTTTCGCCGGGTGGCTCCTCTGCACACCGCCCAGCCCCCCTACAACCTGTTCGAGCGGCAGATTGAAGCAGAGGTCTTGCCCTACTGTCGAGAGCACGGCATTCACACTTTGGTGTACAGTCCCCTCTGCCGAGGTCTGCTGAGCGGACGGATGACGCCGCAAACCACCTTCCCCCCAGGGGACATGTGCGCCGGGATCGATCCCAAGTTTGTTGAACCGCGCTACTCCCAGTACCTAAAAGCGGCAGAGGCATTGAGCCGGTTTGCTCAGGATCGCTATGGCAAGACCTTGGCCCAGTTGGCGGTGCGCTGGCTGCTGGATCAACCGGGGGTGAGTGTGGCGCTGTGGGGGGCACGCAAGCCCTATCATCTGGAGGCAATATCCGGCCTTTGGGGCTGGTCGTTGGATGCGGAAGCGATGCAGACCATCGAGGATATTTTGCAAAGGTATGTTCCCGAGTCCATTCCCCCCAGCTTTATGTCCCCGCCTGCCCGCGCTGCCTAGTTGTTGCCTTCTGTTCCCTTGCCGTTTGCGTTAGCGGTGGGGAGCACTTTGTCGCCGGGATCCCAGTCCTACGATTGAGTTTGGCAAAAAATGGGATGTAGAGCCCTGTCCTACCGCAGCCAGTAGGGCCAGGAGTCTGTCAACCACGGGAGAACAAAGATGGCCATCCCAGATGCATTCGCGTCAGCAGTGCGGAGCACTTTGACCCATAAAGCAGACAGGCCAAGGGATCCGGCTGACCAGAATGGGCCCACAGTGCCTTCTCAGGCGGGATCCCTGATTCTCCACGTGGGGGGCATGAGTTGTGCCGGCTGCGTTCGCACCGTTGAGCAGGCCCTGCTGAGACAGCCGGGGGTGGTTAAGGCCAGCGTTAACCTGGTTACCGAGTCGGCCCTTGTGGAGTTTGCCCCTGGGATCCGGCCCAACCCGCAGCACCTGGCCCAGATTTTGACAGAGGCAGGGTTTCCCAGCCGCTACAGTTCAGAGGGTGAGGCCCTCTCCGGCGGGAGTTCCGTTCGCGTCAGCGGTGCGGAGCACTCTCAAGATCCCTCTTCCCCTCCCGGTGGGTGGGAAGAAGCCTTGGATGTGCCTGCGGATCCCCTCTCTCGGCAGCGACAGCAGACCCGACACCACATTCGCCAAGCGCTCACCGCCGCTTTTTTGCTGCTGATTTCTGCCGCCGGACACTTGGATCTCTTCGCCCGTCTGGGCTTGCCCCTCCTTAATGATGTCTGGCTGCACTGGGGCTTGGCGACCTTGACTTTTGTCGGCCCAGCTCGCGGCATTGTCCTGGATAGTTGGAGAGGGGCGCGGCGGCTGGCCCCCAACATGAACACCTTGGTTACCTTGGGATCCGGATCGGCCTACCTGGCCAGTCTGGCGGGGTTGTTGGCCCCTCAGGTGGGCTGGGAGTGCTTTTTCGACGAGCCCGTCATGATGCTCAGCTTCATCCTGTTGGGACGGGCCTTGGAACAGCACAGCCGCCTGCGGGCGGCCAGCAGCCTGCAATCGCTGGTGAGCTTGTGTCCCAGTTTGGCTCGGCGGGTTCAGCCTGCAGAGAAGGCGGGATCTCTGGCTTCCAGCCCAGAGGGGAACCTGGATCTGGGATCCCAAACCGGAGAATGGTGCCCTGTCGAACAGGTGCGAGTGGGGGATTGGCTCCAAGTGCGGGCCGGCGAACAGATCCCGGTGGATGGAGAAGTCATTGCCGGCCAGGCCACGGTCAACGAGGGGATGCTGACAGGGGAACCCTTGCCGGTGCTGAAACAAGCGGGGGATCCCGTGGTGGCGGGAACGCTGAACCAATCGGGGTTGCTGCTGTGCCGGGCGACGCGCACCGGGAAAGACACCACCTTGGCCCAGGTCATTCGCCTGGTGGAAGAGGCCCAAGCTCGCAAGGCCCCCATCCAAGGGATAGCCGACCAGGTGGCGGGCTACTTCACCTATGGGGTGGTCACGCTGGCCATTCTCACCTTTGGGTTCTGGTACTGGGTTGGGATCCCACTCTGGGGGAGCGGCGGTGCGGAGCACTTCGTCCTGGCGGGGTTCAGCCTGCACGCCCATCTGCATCTGGGTGACCATCCCCCTCACCCCACACCCCTGCTCAGCAGCCTCAAGATGGCCATTGCCGTTTTGGTGGTGGCCTGCCCCTGTGCTTTGGGATTGGCTACGCCGATGGCCATCCTGGTGGGTACCGGGCTGGGAGCCGAGCGGGGTTTGCTCATCCGAGGGGGAGATGTTCTGGAGAAAGCCCATCGCTTGCAAACGGTGGTCTTCGACAAAACCGGCACCCTCACCCAAGGGGATCCCCACCTGACGGACTGTCTCAGCCTTGACCTCTCCCTGGATCCCAATCGCCTGCTCCAACTGGCGGCCACAGTGGAAAGCGGCACTCGCCATCCGCTGGCGCAAGCCATTTTGCAAGCCGCCCGCACCCAGGGTTTGCCGTTGCTCTCCGCCGGCGAGTTTCAAACCCAGCCGGGGATAGGGGTTGCTGCCCAAGTGGAAGGGCAGGCAGTGGTATTGGGATCCCTGGATGGGCTGGCTGCTTTGGGGATCCCAATTTCCCCAGAGGCGCAGGCCCAGGCCGAGGCGCTACTGGCAGCCGGCAAAACAGTGGTGGGCGTGGCTCTAGGGGGATCCTTGGTGGGGCTGCTGGCAGCACAGGATCCCTTGCGGCCCGATGCGCAGGCAACACTGCGACAACTGCAAAAGATGGGCTTGCAGGTGATGCTGCTTACTGGCGATCGGGCTGAGGTGGCCAAGCAGGTAGCCGAAGCTCTGCAAGTGCCCGGGATCCGCGTTATCGCCGAGGTTCACCCGGCAGACAAAGCTCAAGTCATCCGCGACCTGCAGACCCAAGGCCAGAGAGTTGCCATGGTGGGAGATGGCATTAACGACGCTCCGGCTTTGGCCCAAGCCGATGTGGGCATCGCCCTGCACTCAGCCACTGATGCGGCCTTAGAAACCGCCGATATCATCCTCATGCGCAACCGCCTCTGGGATGTGGTCGAAGCTATCCGCCTCAGCCGCGCCACCTTCCGCAAGATCCAGCAAAATCTCCTCTGGGCTGTCGGCTACAACCTGGTAGGGATCCCAGTGGCAGCAGGCGCGCTCTTGCCCGCCTTTGGCATTGGGCTGAGCCCAGCTATTGCCGGGGGCTTCATGGCCTTAAGTTCCCTCAGTGTAATCCTCAACTCACTCCTCTTGAGGCGAACTTTTGTACCCCGTAGATCTTCGAGTAGCCGCAGCTAAAAAAGTGTTAAAAATTACGAATGACTAAGTATCGATCGTTAAGTCTTCCGAGGTTTTACCGAGCTTCTGACACAATTTCCGCTGCGTCCAAGCCAAAAATTCGGCAACTTCGATTACATTTGATTAAAAAGATTAATCCGCTTTAACTTTTGAGGATTTGGTTGTAAGATTAGACCGAAACCAAGCTGTAAGCGCATCTTCTGGTTTCTTACTTAGCAAAGCAAAAACCGTGAAAATACTGAGAAAGCGCATCTTGCAGCGGTGAAGGGAGCAAAAGTATGGCGATGCTTGGAGATCTTCAGGAATTTTCCTTATGCGACCTGTTGCATTTAATGGAAAAGGGTAAGAAAGCAGGGCAATTATCCATCTGGGCACCCAATGGCATTCAGCGGATTTGGTTTTACCAAGGTCGGGTGGTCGCCGCCCTCACCCCTGAAGAAAAGCATCGTTTGGAAAGCCTGCTGACGCGCTTTGGCTTGGTGGACGAGCAGGTGGTCAGCCAGTTGGTCGCTAGGGGCTTGGAGGAGCCTCTGGGGCGTTGCCTGCAGCGGCAAGGGTTGATCTCGCCCGTAGATTTGGCCAAGCTCTTTCGCCATCAACTGCAGGTGGGACTCTACAGCCTCTTTGCCCTCGAATCCGGCCA
>NZ_JANSIO010000147.1:0-7785 GCF_047462195.1 Synechococcus sp. R3-13
GGGTGGCGGCCACTCCCAGCGGGTTAGTTCTGCTACGTCTAGGGGATCCCCCAGCTCCGCCAAAGGGATCCCGTTGGCCAAATGGGCGGCAGTCGGGGCAAAGATATCCCGCCCGTGAAAGGTGCGGCTGGGAGAGGGGGTGCGCCAATAGCGGGGCCGGTTGAGTTCCACAGCAGCCAGCGCCGGAGTT
The DNA here is from genome assembly GCF_047462195.1 of Synechococcus sp. R3-13. Lineage (NCBI taxonomy): Bacteria > Bacillati > Cyanobacteriota > Cyanophyceae > Synechococcales > Synechococcaceae > Synechococcus > Synechococcus sp. R3-13. The sequence goes on from NZ_JANSIO010000147.1 coordinate 191, forward strand.
TGGGCCAAAACGCCGCTGAACAGGCCATTGTCAGGGCCAACCAAAAAGCCCGTCTCGGTTTGGATGGCTACCGCCCGGCGGCTACTCCCCACCCCTGGATCCACAACGGCCAGGTGAATGGTGCCCGACGGCAGATAGGGGTAGGCCGTCATCAGGGCAAAGCGAGCCGCCGCCACATCCTGAGGCGGGATCCCATGGCTGAGGTCGATGAGTTGAGCCTGTGGGGAAAGGGTATGAATCACCCCTTTCATAATGCCCACATAGGGATCCTGCAGGCCAAAATCCGTCAACAGGCTAATAAAAGGCATACCCTTTTGAGGCTTGAGGATCCCAGTTTAAGGATCCCAAAAGATAACAGCGCTTATGGATGGGGCGGCTAGCGGGCGGCAAGAGCGGGTTCTGGGCGTTTGTACACCTGTCCCAGACGGGCCAACTGCTGCACCAGCAAGCTCAAGAACAGGCCCACATCGGTAACAATCCCCACCGACTCCAGGGATCCCCGATCGGCCAGCTTGGTCACCACCGCCGGGTTGATGTCCACGCAGATCAGCTTGACCCCGGCAGGCGTCATGTTCCCGGCTCCAATGGAGTGCAACATGCTGGAGAGCATCAACACCATGTCGGCCCCCTGTAGCAGCCGTGCGTAATCCTGCTGGGCCTTGATCAAATCCATCTCCGTATCCGGCAGCGGCCCATCGTCACGGATGGATCCCGCCAGGGAGAAGGGCACCTGAGCGCGAATGCACTCGTAGAACACCCCACCGGTAATCACGCCCGCTTCCACTGCGGCCCGGATGCTGCCGTACTTGCGGATGAGGTTGATGGTTTTGAGGTGATGCTTGTGGCCGCCCTTGACCGGCGTGCCCCGCGACAGATCCACCCCCAGCGAGGTGCCGTAGAGATTCTGCTCCAAATCGTGAACGGCAATGGCATTGCCCCCCAGCAGCGCCTGCACATAGCCTTCGCGGATGAGGGTGGCCAAGTGGGATCCACCGCCCGTGTGGATGACCACCGGCCCTGCCACCACCACCGTTTTGCCGCCCCGCTCCTTGATTTGCCGCAGCTCCCAGGCAATCTGCTCCACCAGGATCTCCACCCGCCGCTCGCTGGAGACCCCCGATCCCATAAAGGTAAACTCCTGGGAAGAGCGCTCTTTGCTGGCCTGGCGCACGGTGCGGATCCCTTCCACCCCACACACCACGGCATCCCCCACCTGCAAATCTCGAATCAGGGTGCAATAGGCTGAAAACTCCGTCTTGCCATTGCAATCGGATCCCTTGACCACGATCACCCCATCCATGCGCTGCCGCTGCACCGGGATCCACTGGCCGGCCACCCGCACCTGCGTGGGATAGATGGTGGTGACATAAAAATCGTCGGGCGCTACCCCTGCTTTCTCTACCCGCTCCAGACGGGCATCTTGCTGGGTTTCCTCCGAGAGACGGGCCCCCTGCTCGATCAAGGCGCTGAGAATGGTATCCAGGGTCTCTTCGGTGGGAGCGGAAACGGCCAGTTCCACCGTGGAAGTGCTCTGCCGTTTTTCCCCAAGCTGAAACTTGAGGATCTGGAAGCTGCCGCCATTGTCGACAATGCAATCGACGGCTCTGGTGAGCAGGTCGCTGTCCACCAAGTGTCCCTGGAGGGTCACCGTCCGGCTGAGCACCGTGGCCACCGGATCGGTTTGGGGAGCCACCGTCTCGTCGAGGCGCAGCGTCAGGCACTTGGCCGCCCCACCGGCTTTCAGGAACTCCGTCAGCTCCGTCTGCACCACCGCAAATCCCCGCTCCTGTAGGGTGGCTTCCAGCTCTGGGCTGACCCGATTCACCAAGATCGTGCCGTTCACATCCACGGCATTGCAGGCAAAGTGAATGGCATCCGCCTCCTGAACCGGGATCCGCTTTTCAGGGGGCACCCGCATCTCGATCAAGCGGTTGGAATAGGCATCAAAAGCCGGTGGATAGTAAAGCAAATAGCCTTCGGAGAGGGGGCAAAAGCAGGTGTCTAGGTGGTAGAACCGCTCGTCCACCAGCCGCAAAGACAACACCTCGATCCCCAGCCACTTGGCCAAGTAGGGGTGAGACTCCAACATGGAGCGAAAGCCGTAGCCCGCCCACAGCCAGCGCCCTGCCCGATCCAACAGAGCATCTCCCGCCCCCTCAAAAGCCAGGGCCGGCGGCAGCTCATAGACGGTGTAGCCCTGTTCCTCAAACCAAGCCTTGAAATGGGGCTGTTCCCCCTGCCGCTCTGGGTGATAAAAACGGCTCAGCACCACCTTGGATCCCAGGATGAGCCCAGCATTCGCCGTAAACACCATATCCGGCCATCCCGGCACCGGCTGGATTAGCTTCACCTCCGCCCGCTGCGAGAGATGCCGATAAAGAGCCTGCCACTGCTGCAGCGCCCGTTCCCGCGAAGAGCGGTGGACATTCCCCACCATCCAGGGGTTGATCACATAGTCCACCTCGTAGTGATCGGGTGGGCACATCAAATACCGAATGGCACCAGGCATAGATCTCAGAGCGCAATCTGCAGCAGGGCATCCCCTAGATTAGCAGTTGCGTGAGCAGCATCCTCAAGAATCATGAAAGAATCATTATTTGTGGGAATCTTTCGCCAGCTCTGGCTGCAGTGGGCTGGGATCGGCAATGTTGGGCAACTCCAGACAGTAGCCCGCCCCGTAGACAGTTTTGATGTACTGGGGGTGGCGGGGATCCGGCTCCAGCTTGGTGCGCAGGTGGCGGATGTGAACACGGATGGTCTCGATGTCGTCGTCGGGCTCGTAGCCCCACACCTCCTGCAGGATTTCGCTTGGAGAAACAGTCTGCCCGTGTCGCTGCATCAGGCAGTGGAGCAGGTCAAACTCCAGGTGGGTGAGCTTGATCGTTTTGCCGAACCACAACGCCTCAAAGCGCTCCGGCACCAGCGTGAGAGGGCCATAGGTGAGGATCTCCCCATGCTTGGCCGCCTGTGGGATCCGGTCTGAGCGACGCAGCAGGGCCCGCACCCGCACCAGCAGCTCCTGCACCTCAAAAGGCTTGGTCAGGTAGTCGTCGGCACCGGCATTAAAGCCCTCGATCTTGTCCTGGGTTTGGCCGAGGGCGGTGAGCATCAAAATCGGGATCTCGCTGGTGCGCTCCTCCCGCCGCAAGCGCTGACAAACGGTCAGGCCATCTACCTGGGGCAGCATCAGGTCGAGGATGATCAGATCGGGGAGAACTTGCAGAGCCAACGCTTGTCCGCGTACCCCATCGGTGGCCTTTACGACCTCGTAGCCCGCCAACTCCAGATTGATGCGCAGGATATCCAGAATCGAAGGGTCGTCCTCAATAATGAGTATGCGAGCCATAGCCGGTTGCAGCCCAAACTGCGGATAAAACGTTTTGTTAAATGTGCTAACAAAGAGCCGAAGCTTTACGACTGGAAGTTTACTTAATTTTAGCCTCATTGCAAATCTTACTGCGAAGTTAACCCGCAGGGTTGCCCAGCCCGGAGCCGGATGCAGGGGAAACTTTTCAACCCGTTTGGGGCAAATGGGTGCGTTTTTAAGGCCTACGGCCCGCTATCGCGAACGGATCTCCCTTTGGGGGAAGTGCTCCGCACCGCTGGCGCGAACGCGGCGATGAGGCGGCGGGTGTAGTCCTGCTGCGGCTGCTGGTAGATCTGGGAGGCGGGGCCAAGCTCTTCGATGCGGCCCCGGTTCATGACCATGATGCGGTCGCTCATGAACTTGACCACGCTCAGGTCGTGGGAGATGAACAGGTAGGCCAACCCCAGTTCCTCCTGCAGATCCTTGAGCAAGTTCAGCACCTGGGCCTGCACGGAGACATCCAGGGAAGACACTGCCTCATCGCAGACGATCAGGCGGGGCTCCGAGGCCAGGGCGCGGGCAATACAGATCCGCTGCCGCTGTCCTCCGGAAAACTGGTGGGGCAGGCGATCCAGCGCTTCCGGATCCAACCCTACCCGTTCAAACAGGCGTTGGGCCCGTGCTCGTCGCTCAGCAGCATTTCTCCCAATCCCGTGCAGGGCCATTGGCTCTATGACGCTGGCTCCCACACTCATGCGCGGATCCAGTGAGGCTGCCGGATCCTGAAAGATCAGCTGAATCTCGCGGCGGAGACGACGTAAGCGTTGGGGCGGCAAGCGGAGCAGCTCCTCGCCGTCGTAGATCACCTGGCCAGAGCTGGCACGGACCAGGCGCAACAGGGTTCGCCCCAGGGTGGTTTTGCCGCAGCCGGACTCTCCCACCAGCCCCAAGGTCTCTCCGGGGTAGAGGTCAAAGCTGATCCCATCCACAGCTCGGATCTCGCCCACCTGGCGGCCAAATGGCCCTCGACGGACGGCGTAGTGGGTTCGCAGATCCCGCACCTGCAGCAGGGGGGGCTGACTGTACAGCCGGCGCAGCCGTTCTTCCTCTAAGGACTCCGTCCCGCTTACGCGAACGGCAGCCGGGATCTCCACCTGCTGCCACTGCTCCTCTGGGGATCCCCCTTTTTCCAGAAAATCCTGGACGGTGGGCAACCGCCGCAACCGCCGCTCCAACACCGGGCGACAGGCCAACAGGCCGCGGGTGTAGGGATGCTGGGGATCCCGAAAGATCTGCTCCACCGATCCCTGTTCCACAGCTTGGCCCCGGCGCATCACCACCACCTGATCTGCCAGTTCGGCCACCAAATTGAGATCGTGGGTGATGAAGAGGATGGCCATCTGCCGGTGCTGCTGCAGCTCCCAGAGCAGGCGCAGGATTTCCGCTTGCACCGTAACATCCAGAGCGGTGGTCGGCTCATCGGCAATCAACAGTTGGGGATTGGAGGCGATGGCACAGGCGATGGCTGCCCGTTGGATTTGGCCGCCGGAGAGCTGATGAGGGTAGCGCTCCAGCATCTGGGGAGAAAGCTGCACCTCCTCGAACAGGCGAATGGCCTGGGCGCGGATCTCCACCGGCGTTAGAGAGGTGTTGGCCCTCAGGGTTTCCTGCAACTGCTGGCCACAGGTGTAGAGGGGGTTGAGGGCGGTGCTCGGCTCCTGGAAGATCATGGCAATTTGGGATCCGCGATAGCGCCGCCGTTGTCGGGGATCCAACTGCAGCCAGTCCACCGTTCCGTCAGGGCCCTTGAAGAGGATTTTGCCCTCCATCCGGGCCGAGCTGGGCAGCAGATCAATCAGCGTCAGGGCGGTCATGGTTTTGCCGGATCCCGACTCCCCCACCAGGCCTAAGGTCTGGCCGATCCCGATCTGGAAAGACAGCCCGTCCACCACCGGGGATCCCGAAGGCTCCCTCCTGCTGACGCCAACTGTGCGGCTGGGCAAGAAAACCCGCAGCCCTTGTACGGTCAGCAAGGCAGAATCGGCAGCAGGAACAGCCTCGATCATGGCGACGAAAGCGCTCCGCACCGCTGGCGCGAACGCAATGGGAGGATTGGCAGGATTATAGACCACCGTCCCCGTCTTGGCCCCCAAAGTGCTCCGCACCGCTGACGTGAATGACACTTGCTTTCTGAGCCACTAACCTTGTAGAGAAACAAGTGCGGAAGGGCGGCTTTGATGCGGCGACGCCTTCTACAGCTTTGCATCCTCGGCTGGGCGATGCTCCTCACTTTGGCAGTGGGGGGCAGGGGATCCCTTCCAGTTCCACACTTTTTTAGCATTGAAGCCCTGCAAGCCCAGGCTCAAACTCAAGCCGGAGAACTGCCGCAGCCGATGCGGCTCAAACTTCCTCCCGGCCTGGATCGCTACGCCTACGACAAGGCGGTGGGAGACTACTTTGAGGAAATCGAGCCGCTTTTGCCAGGTGGAGCCTATGCCCAGTGGGCCTTCTATCCCGTCCCTATCTACATCCAAGGGGATCACCCCCAGTGGAAGGCCTCCGTGGAGCAAGCGGTGAAGGAGTGGTCGGCCTACATCCCGCTCAAGGTGGTGGCCAAAGAGGAAGAAGCCCTGTACGGGATGAGCATTTACCGCGTTCCTCCTATTGGCGGCGGGGTGGCAGGGGCGGCCCGCCCGGAGTTTTTCTTCGCCTCGGATGGCTCTTTACAACAGCGGGTGCGCATCATCATCACAGAGGGACAGGGGTTGGCCGAGGTGACGGCGGTGGCCCGACACGAGATCGGGCATGGGCTGGGGCTGTGGGGCCATAGCCCGAACCTGCGGGATCTGATGTATGGCGGACACCATGCGGCGGCTACCGGCAATCGGCGGGTGTTGCGGGTGCCCAACATCACCAAGCGGGATCTGAACACCCTGAAGCGGCTCTACGAACAGCCCACCCTCAGCGGGCAGGTCTTTCCAGAGAGCTATCGCCGCCTGTTTGGCCAGCTTCTGCAGGAAAAGCCGCTGCCCGAGAGAGCTCTTGGATTGCCGCTAGCTAGAGCTGCAGGAGTTGCGACACCCCCTTGAGCGCCATAGCTAGGAGAAAAAAGAGCAACTGGGTGGCGACAATGCTGGGGCCGGAGGGCAGGTTGAAGGCCGCCGAGGCGATCATCCCCAACACCGCGCTCAGTCCCCCAATGCCTATGGCCAGCATCACATAAGTCGTGAACCGGGATCCCAACATCCGTGCTGTCGAGGCTGGGATGACCACAAAAGCGCTCACCAGCAACACCCCCACCGAGCGAATCGCCAGGGCCACCACCAAAGCCAGCAACACCACAAAGGCCAGCCGCTGCCAGCCCACCTGAACCCCTCGTGCCCGCGCCAGCGGCTCATCCAGGGTCAGCAACATCTGGGCGGGCAAAGTCAATCCTACATAGGCCAAGCCGATGAGCAAGAGGATCCCGCTCGTCCACAGGGCCGCTGGGCTGATCCCCAAAATGTCCCCGAACAGCAACTGGTTGAGGTTACCCCGATAGCCGGGCAGCAAGCTGAGGGTGATAACGGCCAGCGCCAAAGAGGAAGAGTAGATGATGTTCAGCACCGCATCCGCCGACAGTTGGGTGCGCTCCAGGACAAAGGTGACGCCCAAAGCAAACCCCACCCCAAACACCATCAGCACCACGGTGGGATTCAGCCCCAGCAGCACTCCCAAAACAATCCCCAGCAGAGCCGAATGCCCCAGGGCATCGCTAAAGAACGACAGTTGCCGCAAGATGACAAAGCTGCCCAGCAGCCCGCCCGTCATGCCGGTGAGGATCCCGCCCAGCATGGCCCGCTGCATAAAGGGCAACTGCAACAGCTCCACCACCTGCGCCCAGCCTTCCGACATCTCTTTGTCTCTCAGTGACGGTGGATGTAGCGGGCAAAATAGTGCTCCGCACCGCTGTCGCGAACAGGCCCATAAACGCGGCTCAACACTTCTGGTGCCAAAGCCACCTGGGGGGATCCCTGGCAGATGAGGGATTGGTTGAGGCACAGCACGCGGTCGCAATAGCAAGACACCATTTCCAGATCATGGGAGATCTGCAAAATGGCCCAGCCCAGAGATTGGCGCAGCTCTTCCAAGAGCCGGTAAAACTCCCCCTCGCTGAGCCTATCTAAGCCTGCCGGTGCCTCGTCGAGGATAAGCAGCCGCCGCGGCCAAGCCAAGCAATAGGCCAACAGCACCCGTTTCAGCTCCCCGCCGCTGAGCTGGCCCAAAGCCTTAGAGGACAGGTGGGATG
>NZ_JANSIO010000148.1:0-1837 GCF_047462195.1 Synechococcus sp. R3-13
TCCTGACGCACGCGCCCTACCGCTATGGTCATAGGACGTCTCTCCAGAACAATGACGACGAATAAAGTGCAATACAGCAGCGCCCACAACAGTTCTGAGCAGCACTGTCCTTCCATCTTACGAAAAATCAATAAGTTGCAACATAACCTCAAGATGAGGCGCTGCATCAGCTCATCCGGCGCAGGGATCCCTTGTGTTTTAGGATGGGAAGGGTTTTGGCTGAGGGCAACTGAGCCGGGATCCGTTCGCGGCGGCGGAGCGGAGCCCACAACACCAGGGAGGGCAGCGTGGTTCAAGCCAGGATTTTGTTCGCAGCGGCAGAGGCAGCACCTCTGGCCAAGGTGGGGGGCATGGCGGATGTGGTGGGATCCCTGCCTGTCGTTTTGCGCAAGCTGGGGCAGGATGTCCGCATCATCATGCCTCTGTATGGCTTTCTCTGGGACAAGTTCGGCCAGGAACCGGGGCAATACCCCCGCTCGAAAGATCCCATCTGGTCTAAACAGGTCATGGGTCAGGTGGCCGATATTTACGAAAGCGTTTTGCCCGGCACCGATGTGCCCCTCTACTTGGTCAGCCACTACTGCTTTGCTCCCCACCGCATCTACTACGGCGAGGACGAGTTCTGGCGCTTCACCTTTTTTGCCAACGCCGTAGCCGAATTTGCCTGGACTTACTACCCCTGGAAACCCAACATCATCCACTGCCACGATTGGCACACCGGCATGATCCCGGCCTGGATGCACCAAGCTCCCGATATTGGCACGGTGTTCACCATCCACAACCTGGCCTACCAAGGGCCCTGGCGCTGGCAACTGGAGCGCATGACCTGGCTGCCCTGGTATTTTTCTGCCCACAACACCATGGCTGCCGGGATCCTCTACGCCGACCAAGTGAACACCGTCTCGCCCACCTATGCGATGGAAATTCGCACCCCTCTGCATGGGGAAGGACTGCAGGACTTGTTGGCCTGGAAAGGGGAACGGTTGCGAGGAATTTTGAATGGGATCGACATCGATAGGTTTGATCCCCGCACCGACCCAGACCTAGAGGCCAATTTCAGCATCGATGATCTCAGCGGGCGGGCGACCAACAAAGCCACGCTACAGGCCAAGTTGGGCTTGACCGTTAACCCAGATACCTTCCTGATGGGCATGGTGGCCCGTTTGGTGGAGCAAAAAGGGATCGACTTGCTCATCCAAGCCTTGGATCGCTTTTTGGCCTACAGCGACGCGCAATTTGTTTTGCTGGGAGGCAGCGGCGAAGCCTACTACGAAGGGCGGATCCGGGAGATGGCCGAGCGGCACCCGGGCAAAATGGCCTACCAAAAAGGCTACCAACCCAAGCTGGCCCAGTTGATCTACGGGGGGGCAGATGCGTTTTTGATGCCCAGCCGCTTTGAACCTTGTGGCATCAGCCAAATGATCGCCATGCGCTATGGGTGTGTGCCCATCGTCCGCCGCACGGGGGGGCTGGTGGATACGGTCAGCCACCACATCCCCAGCAAGGGGATCGGCACCGGCTACTGCTTTGACCGCTACGAAGCCCTGGACTTTTACACCTGTCTGGCGCGGGCTTGGGAAGCCTTCCAGCACAAAGAAACCTGGCAAGCGCTGCAGAAGCGGGGCATGGCCAGTGATTTCAGTTGGCACCGCTCAGCGCTGGAATACCTGCGCATGTATGAGCTGATTCTCAACCTACCGCTGCTGCCGGAAAAGCCTCCAGAGCCACCCAACTCGCCCAGCTCCTCTCCGCCCAAGCTCAAGAAGCCCATCTCCTCCCAGCCTCGCTCCAAAGGGATCCCTGAGCTGCAGCAAAGACCCGAGGAGTAGGGTAAAGT
>NZ_JANSIO010000149.1:0-608 GCF_047462195.1 Synechococcus sp. R3-13
GTTTTGGATCTGGATGACTCTTGGCTGTTACGACCGATGGTGCAAGAGCGCCTAGAAGAGCTGCGGCAACTGCAGGAGCCAACAGCCGAACAGAATCCTTGGGCAGATCTCTCAGCCCAAAACTTGCTCAAGCTAGGAGAAAAGTTGGAACGGGAAGGGGAAGTGGCTCGTGCCGAGCAAGTTTACCGGCAGATCCTGAAAATGGATGCCACCCTGGATGTCCATGCTAAGGCTCGCAAGGGTCTAAACCGGCTTTATCCCGACGGAAAGCGGTGATTTGCAGGCCACTCCATTCCCCTCACTCGGCGCAATGGGGAAGCAGCTCACCCTTCCCGAGGATCGAGGGCGTCCCGCAAACCATCCCCCAGCAGGTTAAAGGATAGAGAGGTCAGCACCACCATCAAAGTGGGGGCCAGCACCAGCCAGGGCTGTAGGATGATCACCGAAGCGTTGGTGGCCAGCGAGAGCATGTTGCCCCAAGAGGCATCCGGCTGTTGGATCCCCAACCCGATGAGGCTCAGCACCGACTCTGCCGCAATGTAGCCGGGCACCGCCAAGGTTGCCGAGATCACCACATAAGTGGCTGTCTGGGGCAAAATATGCCGCAC
>NZ_JANSIO010000150.1:0-3461 GCF_047462195.1 Synechococcus sp. R3-13
ATCTCGCAGGGACAGGGGGTGGGGATCGTACCCTTGCATCCACGGGCGGCAGCGGAGAGCTTTCTAGCCCAGTTCGGCCAAACCTTAGCCATCCGCCCCGATGGGGCTTTCGGGGCTTTGCTGCGCTTCAATCCCGACTACACCCGCAGCCTCTCCATCGTCAGCAATACCGGCAACAGCGAGGAGATTTTGAGAACCCAGGGATCCATCCTGAAAGGGGCTTTTTCCCCTCGGGCGCCCATCTTCTACGCCTTGGTCAGTGAGGTCTCTCACGTTAGCGGTGCGGAGCATTATTCTGTTGGCGAGGTCGCGATGGACTCCCCCAGCTACACCGAGTCGCCCCGCCTGCTGGCGATAACGCTCGGCACTGAAGCAGGCAACGCCATAGAGGTGGTTCGAGCCACCTATCCCGTCGATCTGGACTTCAGCATTTCCCCGGATGGACGCATGCTGGCCTACACGCTCTTGGAACCGTTCCCAGGGATCCCGGATCCCTCGGCTCCCCTTAGCCGTAGCGGGCAAGCCATCATGGCCTCGCAAGTGTGGTTGGTGGATTTGCAGGACGGGCTGCCCATTCCTGATGGACAAAGTGGTTCGCACCGCTGGCGGGAACGCCGCCTACCGCTGGGCAGCAGCGCCCTAGCCTGGATCCCTTAGGGCGAGAAAGCCACTTGGAGAACAAACCTGCCTAGAATCAAGACAGGGTGTGCGAGGAGAGGTGATATGCGGCTCATTGACGAGCAGGGGCGGCTTTTGGGAAAGGTCAGCCTCTTGGATCTGGGAGCTCTGGCAATTGTGGTGGTGGCCATTGTCGCCGTCTTGTTCTTTCCGGGTCGGCAGGCGGGCAGTGTCGTCCAGGTGGGAGGTGGCCCCACGCTGCCGGTGGAAGTGGACATGATTGTGCGCGGGGTCAGCAGCCGCTCTATGGAACCTTTTCAGGCGGGGCAGAAGGCTGACCTGATCATCCGCAACCAGCCCTACGGCCAGGTGGAGGTGGTGCGAGTGGAAAATGTCAGCCGCACGGTGCCGGTGGTTTTCCCCGATGGGCGGGTGCAGAACTTGCCCGATCCCGAAGCCTATCGCCTCGATCTGGTGTTTACCTTGCGAGGGCGCGGCCAGCGGACGGAGAATGGCATCGTCCTGGGCAACAATCGCGTCAAAATCGGTGTTCCCCTAGAGCTAGAGACCTTTGGCTACAACTTGCGCGGCACCGTGATGGACGTGCGGCTGCCGCAATCGTAGAGGATGTCAACTCCAATGCAGCTACAGGAAATTGCCCAAAAATTGGGGTGTGCCTACGAGGGGGATCCCACCCTGGAAATTCACAGCGTGGCCAGCCTGGCGGAGGCTCGCCCAGGGGAGCTGAGCTTTCTCAGCGAGGCCCGCTACCTACCTCTCTTGGAGCAAACCCAGGCCAGCGCCGTCATCGTGGAGGAAGGGCTGGCTTTGCCCTGTTCCATTGCCTGCTTGCGGGGCAGGGATCCCCGTCTGCTCTTTGCCCAGGCCATTGAGCTGTTTTACCAGCCCTACCGCCTACCGGTGGGGATCCATCCTACAGCGGTGGTGGATGCCAGCGTCCAACTGGGGGAGGGGGTGGCCATCGGGCCGCACGCAGTGGTGATGGAGGGAGTGAAAATTGGCGACCACACCCAAATTCACCCCAATGTCACCATCTATCCCCACGTGCGGATTGGATCCCGTTGCCAGCTCTTGGCCAATTGCGTCATCCACGAGCGCACAGAAATTGGCGACGACTGTCTGATCCACAGCGGCGCTGTCATTGGCGACGACGGCTTTGGCCACATTCCTCTGGCAGATGGCTCCTGGCGGCGCATGCTCCAAGCGGGACGGGTGGTGCTAGAGGATAACGTAGATGTAGGCAGCAACACCACCATCGACCGGGCCGCCGTTGGCGAGACCCGTATTGGCCGCGGCACCAAGATCGACAACCTGGTGCAAATTGGCCACGGCGTGCGCACCGGATCCCACTGCCTGATCGTGGCTCAGGTGGGCATTGCCGGCAGCACCCAATTGGGCCACCACGTCATCTTGGCCGGGCAATGTGGCTTGGCCGGGCACCTGCACATTGGCGATGGCGTGCGTGTAGCCGCCCAGACAGGTGTCACCAGCGATATCCCTGCTGGTCAAACGGTGGCCGGCTACCCCCACCAACCCATTGCCGAGTGGCGCAAGAGCATGGCTGTCCAGCGGCACTTGCCTGAGCTGCAACGCACCTTGCGCAAGCTGGAAGCTCGTGTGGCCAAGCTGGAACAGAACGAGGAATCATAAGAGACGGCAAAAGACGTGGATCCACATACGTCTCCCGCCTTGTCCTGTCGGCCCTAGCTCTGCTCCAGCAACGACCGCTTTCAACACCTGGTCTGGGCTAGCTGCAATCACAACTTCCTGTTGGGCGCGATTGTAGGGGGATCCACCCAGGGTGGCCGCTTGTAAGGTGGGGATCCCGCTTGCCAAGCCGAAAAGCAGCACCGCTATCACCACCAAAAGTTTCCAGAAAGACATGCGGACAAAAGGAGAAGTTTACATCTCTTATTATGCCTTTCAGTTAGTAGAACGCTCCTGTTATCACCCTGTCAGCCTGAAGCAGAGCACCTGCCGGCGGTTCTATCGATGGGTTAGCCTACAGCTAATTCACTTGCCCCGAGTGCAAAAATGCTGGCCCAAGAAAAACTCCAAGAGAAAGCCGAGGAAAAGATTACTCCCCTCACCCGCCAGCAACTGGCGGAGCTCATGCCCTCGGCCCAGGGGCTGCTCAGCGATGAACCCGAAATGGAACACTCCCTGCATGCCCTGCAGCTTTTGATTCTGGTCAGCTGCCTCGCCCGCCTCTGGCAAGACCGCAACGACTACTTCCTCGCCTGGAACCTCACCGTCTACTACAGCCGAGAGCAACTCAAAAATAAAGACTTCCGCGGGCCAGATCTGTTTTTGGTCAAAGGGGTAGAAAACCGCCCCCGCCCTTCTTGGGTGGTGTGGGAAGAAGGTGGCAAATACCCGGACTTGATCATCGAGCTGCTTTCGGAATCGACTGCCAAAGTGGATCGGGGTGAGAAGCGGGAGCTTTACGAAAGGATTTTCAGGACACCGGAGTACTTTTACTATTCTCCGGAGACGCAGGAGTTTATGGGTTTGCGACTGAGGGGGGAGAAGTACGAGGAGATTGAGCCAACGGAGCAGGGCTGGCGCTGGAGCGAGATGCTGGAGCTGTATCTGGGGATCCATAACCAACAACTGCGCTACTTTTTCCCCAATGGGGAGCTGGTGCCTACTCCTGAAGAAGCTGAGAGAATCGAGCGCCAACGTGCTGAGCAAGAGCGACAGCGAGCAGAGCGCCTGGCCCAGAAGCTGCGGGAGCTGGGGGTGGATCCCGATACCTTGTAAGGGTAAAGAGAGGAGAACTGGCAATGAGTGACATACTCCCGACCCCGACTGCTGGCAGT
>NZ_JANSIO010000151.1:0-4072 GCF_047462195.1 Synechococcus sp. R3-13
GGCGCGTTCGCGCAAGCGTCGCGTAGCGATAACGAGCTATGCCCAGTTGCTGCCGGGGAGGCTGCTGGGGCCGGCCATAATGGGAAAACGCCATCCTGGCTGTGGCGGAATCCTTTGCGAGAGCTTGCCTGCATCCATGCTGGAACACGACATTGTCATCATCGGGGGAGGGCTGGCCGGTTGCCGAGCGGCTTTGGAGGTTATGCGACGGGATCCCAGCCTCGACCTGGCCTTGGTGTCCAAAACCCATCCCATTCGCAGCCACTCGGTAGCAGCCCAAGGGGGCATTGCCGCCGCCTTACAAAATGTTGATCCGCAAGATTCCTGGGAGGCTCATGCCTTCGATACCGTCAAGGGATCCGATTACCTAGCGGATCAAGATGCGGTGGAGATTCTAGCCCGGGAAGCCCCTGAGGTGATCATTGACCTAGAACACTTGGGGGTCTTGTTCTCCCGCCTGCCGGATGGCCGCATTGCCCAGCGGGCCTTTGGGGGACACAGCCACCCGCGCACCTGCTATGCCGCCGACAAAACCGGGCAAGCCATTTTGCACGAGTTGGTGAGCAACCTCAAGCGCTTTGGGGTCAAACTCTACAGCGAATGGTATGTGCTGGATCTGATCCTGGCAGAAAACCAAGTCCAGGGCGTGGTGATGTTGGAGCAGGCCAGCGGACGGCTGGAAGTGCTGCGGGCCAAGGCGGTTATGTTGGCTACAGGCGGCTATGGGCGCATCTACAACTCCACTTCCAACGACTTTGCTTCCACCGGCGATGGCATGGCAATGGTGGCGCGGGCCGGCCTGCCTCTGCAGGATATGGAGTTTGTGCAGTTTCATCCCACGGGCCTGTATCCGGTGGGGGTGTTGATCTCAGAGGCAGTGCGCGGGGAGGGGGCCTATCTGATCAATGGGAAGGGGGAGCGCTTCATGGCCGCCTATGCCCCCAGCCAGATGGAATTGGCCCCACGGGACATCACCTCGCGGGCGATTGTTACGGAGGTGCGGGCCGGGCGCGGTATTGACGGCAAAGATTTTGTCTACTTAGACCTGCGGCATCTGGGGGCAGAAAAGATCCACACTCGGCTGCCCTTCTGTTGGGAGGAGGCCCATCGCCACTTGGGCATCGATGCGGTTGTCGATCCCATTCCAGTGCGACCGACGGTGCACTACTGCATGGGCGGGATCCCGGTGACGGTGGAGGGGCAGGTACTGCGGGATGCCCAAACCCGTGTGGAAGGGCTGTTCGCTGCCGGTGAAACGGCCTGTGTTTCGGTGCATGGGGCTAACCGGCTGGGCAGCAACTCTCTCCTGGAGTGCGTTGTTTTCGGGCGGCGCACAGGGGCAGCCATGGTAGAAGCCGTCAGAGGTCGAGCCTTGCCGAAAGTGGACGAGGGATCCCTACTCAAACAGGCCGCCAGCCGGATTGCCGGGCTCCTGGAACGATCAGGGAAGAGCCGCATTGATCAGGTGCGGCGGCAATTTCAAGATTGCATGACCGAGCATTGTGGGGTCTACCGCACCGAATCGGTTCTCCAAGAGGGGATCCAAAAATGGCAGCAGATCCGCCAGCGTTACGAGCAGGATTTGCGCTTGGACGATCGGGGCAAGGTGTGGAACACCGAGCTGATCGAAGCGCTGGAGCTGGACAACCTCATGACGGTGGGGGCTTTGATCCTCGCCAGCGCCCTGGAACGGCGGGAAAGCCGTGGCTCCCACGCGCGGGAAGATTACCCCCAACGGGATGATCAACGGTTTTTACAACACACCTTGGCTGCCTTTCGCGAGGGATCCCCGCAGATCAGCTATCGCCCCGTGGTGATCACCCGCTTTCTCCCTCAGGAGCGGAGATACTAACTTTTCAGAGACATCTCAGGCCGATTAGGATTGCCCTAGCATTCCTGTTGGCGAGACGGAGTCTCTTTCCAATGACTGTGGTCATTTCGATTCAAACTAGGACACTAAACCCCTAACTCAATGTTGACTGTGCGCTGCCAGGAGGCTTCTCCCAACAGCCCGGCGTCTCACCCTAACTTGAAACGACTATATCCACAATAACTATCCAATCCAAATCTGCTTTCCAGCAATTATCTAAATCTAGAGATCCCATCTCTGCCAGCTTGAAATCTCATCTACTGCCGGAGGGCCAGCCATGCAAGAAACCCTGGAAAAAGCAGCCGTCGCTCTGCAAGCGGAGCTGAATCTGGAGCCTTTTTGGATGCCCTTTACGGCCAATCGGCAATTTAAGGCCAACCCGCGCCTGTTGGTGGCCGCCCGAGACATGTATTACACCAGCCACGATGGACGCCAAATCCTAGATGGGACTGCCGGGCTGTGGTGTGTGAATGCCGGCCACTGCCGCCCCCCAATTGTGGAAGCGATCCAACAGCAGGTGGCCCAACTGGACTACGCCCCAGCTTTTCAAATGGGCCATCCCAAAGCCTTTCAACTGGCAGAGCAGCTCATCCAGCTCACTCCTGCCGGACTGGATCACGTTTTTTTCACCAACTCTGGCTCTGAGGCGGTGGATACGGCCCTGAAAATGGCCATCGCCCACCATCGCTTACGCGGACAGGGATCCCGGCAGCGGCTGATTGGCCGGGAACGGGGCTACCACGGCGTTGGCTTTGGGGGCATCTCGGTCGGGGGCATCTCCAACAACCGCAAGTTTTTTGGCAGCCTCATTCCCGGCGTAGACCACCTACCCCACACCCACAACCTGGAGCAAAACGCCTTTAGCCGCGGCCTGCCCCGCTGGGGATCCCACTTGGCAGAAGACTTGGAGCGGATCGTCGCTCTCCACGATGCCAGCACGATTGCAGCGGTGATCGTAGAGCCGGTTGCCGGTTCAACGGGGGTGTTGCTGCCGCCGGTGGGCTATTTGGAAAAGCTGCGGGCCATTTGCGACAAATACGGCATTCTGCTCATCTTCGATGAGGTGATCACCGGCTTTGGGCGTCTGGGATCCCCTTTTGCGGCCAATTACTTTGGGGTGGTGCCGGATCTGATTTGCTGTGCCAAGGGCCTCACCAATGGCACCATCCCGATGGGCGCAGTGATCGTCAAGCAAGAGATCTACAGCGCCTTCATGGAGGCTGCTGGTTCCGCTGATGACCTGCACCGTCCAGGGGACAACAGCAGGACGCTGTCCTGGAGCCCCATCGAGTTTTTCCACGGCTACACCTACTCCGGCCACCCAGTTGCCAGTGCCGCCGGCTTGGCTACCCTGAACCTGTATCGAGAAGAAGGCTTGTTCGAGCGGGCTGCCAACCTCGCTCCCCTCTGGGAGGAGGCTCTCCATTCCCTACGGGGCTTGCCTCATGTCATCGATGTGCGCAACCTCGGCTTGGTGGGGGCAATTGAATTGGAAGGGATCCCTGGCCGACCGACAGCGCGGGCTTTTGAAGCTTTTTTGCGCTGCTACGAACGTGGGGTATTGATTCGCACTACAGGTGATACCATCGCCCTTTCCCCGCCTTTGATCATCGAGGAAGCCCATATTGAACACCTGATCGCCACCCTGAAGCGAGTTCTTCAAGAGCTACCTTAGTCCTGAATCGACAAGAGAGACTGCCTGAGGGAGTTAGAAGCTTCTGGGGCTGGGCGTCGGCGAAGGACTGGGAGAGGGACTGGGTCTGGGCGAAGGGGATACCGAGGGAAAGGGATTGGGGGTGCCGGTCGGCGTTGGCGAGGGGGAGGGACTGGGCGCAGGCAACACCCGTAAAGGAGCTTTGGCCGAAGCAATTCGGCCCTGGGTATCCGCCACCATTGCCGTCACCTCATAATCCCCGGTGGGAGCAGAAGTGGGAATGGTGATGGGGATGGTGCCAATGCAGGCTCTGCTGTTGGGCTGACAGCCGACGGCAGCGGCAGTGAAATCAAAGGTGAGGGTGAGGGGGCTTTGTCGGATTTCCACCCGGAAGCTGATGCCGGCCCCCAAACCTGCAGGAGTCGTCACGGCCACCAGCACGTTGAAGGGTACCGTCTGTCGCGCGTCCGTCAGGGCCACCACGGCAATCGAAGGCGGCTCTGCTGCAAAGGAAGCAGTGGGAGAGGGGCTGGGAGTGGGGAAAGGAT
>NZ_JANSIO010000152.1:0-4268 GCF_047462195.1 Synechococcus sp. R3-13
TGCTTGCCGTGGTGGAAGGAAAACGTTTCTGCCGACATGTAGGGCTTCAGCGCGTCGGCAGGATAGGGCAGAGCCGGGAGTTCAAAAGCCATAATCGTCTGTCCTCTGTGTCTTGTGCAAGGAATGCAAGAAAGAACGCGGTGAAGGGTCAGGAGAACCAGAAAAAGGCGTTACCTTTCTTTGCAGTCTTAGTGTAACTCAGAATCAGTACGCGCTGGGATCCCTTGGACACCTCGATTCCGGTTGGAACCCTGCTCGACCCCAGAGAGGTGGAATCGCGGCTGTCTCAGCGCAATTGCCGATAACCACTTGTTGGCCAGCGGTTGGAAAAGCGAGATGTCCCAGCTACAGAGGGCTAACGGGATCCCTCCCGCAGCAGCTCGATCAGCAGGGGAGCGACATCCCTGAGCAGGGGGATCAAAACCGCTGTGATGGCGGCAATGGTAACCACATTGCGGGTGAAGTTGAGGGTATCGCGGCTGAGCTGGAAAAACCGCTCGTCCCACCGTTTGACCTCGGCCTCGAGGCGCTCCTCGGCTCTGGCAATGCGCTCCTCGGCCCTGGCAATGCGCTCCTCGGTGCCGGCAATGGTTTGCAGCACCTCTTGGTTCTGTCGGGTCAGTTGGGCGATGGCCTGGGCATTGGCCTCCACCGTGCGCTCGATACGCGCCAGCCGCTCTTCGCTGTAGCTCATGGTCGGGGAGGGGGAAATTGATGCGGGCTGGGGAAGTCCTGAGGTGGGATCCCTTGCAGAGCCTCGGTCATAAAGCGCTTCCAAGTGGGGGCCACAAAAGCGCCTCCTGCCGTACCCGGCAGCATGGGAGAGTTGTTGTCGTTGCCGATCCAAATGGCGGTGGACAGTTGCGGCACGTAGCCGATGAACCAAGCGTCGCGGAAATCGGAGGTGGTGCCGGTTTTACCGGCCACGGGTCGCCCGTCATCCAAACGAGCCGCCGTCCCGGTGCCTTGGGTCACTACCCCTTTGAGGATTTGGTTGAGCGTAGCCACCGCCCAGGGATCCAAAACCCGCTGCGGCTGAGGCCTGGCCTCGAAGAGGATTTGGCCGTTGCGATCCACCACCTGGGCCAAGAGGGTCGGCTCCACCCGATATCCGCCATTGGCAAAGACCGCATAGCTGGCCGCCATCTCCAGGGGGCTGACGCTGGCCGAGCCCAGAGCTGTAGCCAAGTTGGGGAACATCTCGGCAGTAATACCCGTGGCCTGAGCCGCTGCAATGACGTTGCGGATCCCAACATCATCGGCCAACTTGACCGTGGGCACGTTGCGGGAGAGCTCCAAAGCCCGAGCAAAGGTGAGGGAGCCATAAAAGGTGTTGTCGTAGTTTTTCGGGCTGTAGGGTGGCGAGCCGGGATAGGTGACGGGGGTATCTTCCAAGATGCTGCCGGGTGAATAGCGCCCGCTGGCCAGAGCCGCGTAGTACACATAGGGCTTAAAGGTGGATCCCGTTTGGCGAAACGCCTGGGTGGCGCGGTTAAATTGGCCCCGCTGAGCGTTGATCCCGCCCACAATGGCTTTCACATAGCCTGTACGGGGATCCACTGCCGCCAGAGCCATTTGATCGGCACGACGAGCTGCCCCAATGCGGGGGCCATCTTCATTGACAATGCGCTGGGCAAGGCGCTGCAGACGCAGATCGATGGTGGACTGAACCCGCAGACCTCCTTGCATTAGAGCTTGTTCCCCATAGCGGCGCCGCAGCTCCGCCTCAATGGCGTCGGTGACCGCCGGAGCATTGCTTTGAAAGGAGGTAATGCGGCCTAAGGTCAGCTTTTGCTCCCGCGCCGCCTGGGCTTCCTCGGGGGTAATCCACTTCAGCTCCACCAGACGATCCAGCACCAGGTGTTGCCGCCGTTTGGCTCCCTCCAGGTTGCGAAAGGGGCTGAGGGTTTCCGGGGCCGGCAGGATCCCAGCCAACATCGCCGCTTCAGCCAAGTTCAGTTCAGACGCATCCTTGTTGAAGTAGCTGCGGGCCGCCGCCTGGATGCCGTAGAGATTGTGCCCCCAGTACACCTGGTTGAGGTACATCTCCAGGATCTCGTCTTTGCTGAAGACCTGTTCTAGGCGCACCGCCAACACGATCTCGGCGACTTTACGGCTGAGGGTACGCTCCGGCCTCAAAAACAGGTTCTTGACCAACTGCATTGTCAGGGTGGATCCCCCCCCCGCCGAGCCTATACCCCCCTCCACACTGCCTAGGATCGCCCGGCCCAAGCTGACCGGATTAATGCCTGGATGGGTGTAAAAGTGGCTGTCTTCAATGGCCAGCAAGGCCTTTTTCATCTCCGGCGAGACCTGTTCAAGGGAGATCACTTCCCGGTTGGCCTCCCCGTGTAGGCTGGCAATGGGCTCGCCCCGAATATCGACAATGTGGGTGGTGGCAATGGGCACGTAATCCCGCAATTGATGCACGTCCGGCAAGTTGCGGAAGCTAATGGCCAGCCCCACCAATCCGGCAGCCGTTGCCGTGGATCCCAAGAGCAGGGATCCCAGCAACAGATTGCCCACCACACCGGCAACCTGGGCAATCCGGGAGGGGCGGGTGGGTGGGGTATAGTCGGCATGCTCGTCAAACCCCGATCCGGAAAAAGGGGAATTGGAGACACGCTCCAACCCCGGCTTTCTCGCCCGGCGGGCCAATGGTCTGCGACCGTAGGTCACGTCAAAAACCCTGTCACGTCCG
Source organism: Synechococcus sp. R3-13 (assembly GCF_047462195.1). NCBI lineage: Bacteria > Bacillati > Cyanobacteriota > Cyanophyceae > Synechococcales > Synechococcaceae > Synechococcus > Synechococcus sp. R3-13. Next base: position 2,702 of record NZ_JANSIO010000152.1, read on the forward strand.
TGTTGCAAAGCAACAACAAGCCAGACCCATTATAGGGCGGCGTCTATTGGGGCAGCAGGATGGCCAACCCTGCCCATCGACAACTCCAACCGGGCTAGGGGGAGAAGATCTTGAGTTGAGAATCGAGCATCTTTTGCGTGGGCTTAAAATGGCTCATGGGTTCAGCCGGAGGATCAGGCTTTGAGTATATCGTCAGCCTCAGTTTCGCCAGCGTACCGGGATCCGTTGATAGCCCAAATTGTTGAGCGGGGGGTGGCCGAGATCTTTCCGGGAGGGCCTGCTGCCCTGGCGGAGCGCCTGGCCACAACAAATCGTCCCTTGCGGGTGAAGCTGGGCATCGATCCCACCCGACCGGATCTACACCTGGGCCATTCAGTGGTGTTGCGCAAGTTGCGCCAGTTCCAGGATGCGGGCCATGTGGCTATTTTGCTCATCGGGGACTTCACGGCGCTGGTCGGGGATCCCACCGGCCAATCGGAGGCCCGTCCCCGCCTCACCCCGGCAGAAGTGGAGGAAAACGCCCGCACCTATCTGGAGCAAGCCGGCAAGATTTTGGATTTTGAGACCCCCGGTCGGCTGGAGGTGCGCCGCAACAGCGAGTGGCTGGCCCGCCTGACTCTCAGTGAGCTGATCGAACTCCAGGCCCAGATGACGGTGGGGCAGATGTTGGCCAAAGAAGACTTTGCCCAGCGCTACCAAGCCGGGACGCCGGTATACTTGCACGAATTTCTCTACCCCCTCTTGCAGGGTTACGACTCGGTGGCCCTCGCAGCCGATGTGGAACTGGGGGGAACCGACCAGCGCTTTAACCTGCTCACCGGTCGGGATCTGCAAATTTGGAAGGGCCAAGCGCCGCAGTTCTGCGTGACGGTGCCGCTTTTGGAGGGGTTGGACGGGTACCAGAAAATGTCCAAGTCCAAAAACAACTACGTGGGGCTGACTGAGGATCCCCTCACCATGTACTCCAAGCTGGAGAAGGTGCCGGATCACCTGGTGGAGCGCTACTTTGAGTTGCTCACCTCAGTGCCCCTTGCCGAGCTGCCGGAGGATCCCCGCCAGCGACAGATTTTGCTGGCCAAAACCCTTGTGGCCCAGTTTCACTCCCCCGCAGCGGCAGAAGAGGCCCAGCGCACCGCCCAAGCCCTGGTGCTAGACGGTATTCTTGCCGAAACGGGATCCATCCCCACCTTTGCCATCGATGGGTTGTCTTACCCTGTTAAACTCAGCTACATCCTGCGTGAGTGTGGCCTGTGCAAGAGTGCCGCCGAGGCCCGTCGGCAGATTCAAGGGGGCGCCGTGCGGCTGGATGGGCAAAAGGTGGAGGATCCCGACCTGGAGTTTGCCCATGCCTCGGAGCTGGCCGGGCGGATTTTGCAGGTGGGCAAAAAGGCCTTTCGTCGGCTAGTGAAAGGCGCAGATTAGTCTTCCCCTCTCCCTGTGGGAAAGGGGTGAGGGGATCCATCAACGGGCAGGCTTGAAGCCGAGTCCGGTTTTTTTCTGCCTGGTCTTGGCTGGGGGATCGGACAGAGGAGAAGGTAAACTACCCGACTCCGACCGCTAAAGCGGT
>NZ_JANSIO010000153.1:0-7235 GCF_047462195.1 Synechococcus sp. R3-13
GCAACCACCTGGGGGGGCTCTCCTGGGCAGGTAATCCGCAGGCGCACCGGGCGCTTGGGGGGAGGAGGTTCGGGGGGTTTGAGGAGAGCCGTAGGCCCGATAGGGAAGGGCCTGGCCAGGGTTTTGAAGAAGCGAGCGACGGTGCCCAACAGCGGCTTTTTGTCTTCAGAAGCAGACATGGCTCAGTCCCCCCGCAATTCGCGCGCACGGCGCAGCAGCTCCTGCATGGTCTGGCCGGGACGAGGGCCGCCTGCTGCTGAATTGAGGTTACGGGCCTTGGGAGGCCGGGCAACGGGGGCAGCCGGGGGTAGGGTGGGAGAGGAGGGGGAAGGTGGTGGAGCACCGCTGGGCAGCGTGGGATCCCAGAGGGCCATGTAAAGATGGCCTTGGGCGTTGCGTTCGATCCTGCCGGCCCAGGGGCCAACGCGGAATTGCACTCGCCCGGAACGTCCCTCGCGCACAGCCTGCAGTTCTCGCTGCAGTTGAGCAGGCAAGGGGGCTTGCAGCATATCCTCCAAGAGTCCTTCCACTTGAGGGGTGGGTACGCCATCGGTGACGGTGGCTTCGGTTTGCCGCAGGGCCAGACTGGATGCGTCGTAGAGCAGGCCCAAGTCCACCCCGCCAAAGCGGTACAGGTCGTACACGGTATTGGGCCAAGCGCCCTGCCCCTGCTGGCTGGGGGATCCCAGGCTGGCTCGTACCGTCTCGCGGGAAGTCTCCAGGGGAAAGGCGCGAAACACCGGCTCGCTCCTGTTGTAGGGTTCCAGCTCCGGCGCGGGATCCCGCCGTCCGTTCTGCTCTGAAGCCAAAACAAGGGGCTCAGGGACAAGCTCCCCAGGCATAGGATGGACATTCTCTGGGGCAGTGGAATCTGCCACTGCCGGACGAGATCCTGGCCCGGAAACACGGGGGGCCGAGGGGCGCTGCAGCAACTGTCCCCATTGCCAACTCACCAAAACCCAGCCCAGCAGCCCGCCCATCAGAAAGGGAATCAGGCGCACCCAAAGCAGGGATCCCCCGTTCTCGACCTCCGTGGCCGCCGTCAGGGGCCTGAGCCGCAGAGTACCTGATGCGGCCAAGGGCGGCGCAACAGCAGTGGGGTCTCCAGAAAGTGGGCCAGAGGCAACACTTCCAGAGGAGATCAGCGGAGATTGAAGGGCAACGGTCTCTGGAGATCCTTTTTGGGATCCCTGTGCTCTGGCTTGAATGTGCTCCAGCTCCGTCAACACGTTAGCCACCGATTGCGGGCGGGCGGCAGGATCTTTGGCCAGGCAACTGAGGATCAAGTCGGATAAACCGGCGGGCAGCGCGAACTTCAATCCCAGGTCTTCCAGAGGAATGGGGCGGCGCTTGTGGTGGGCCTGGTACCAGCCCGGGAAAGATTCGGTGGTGGGCTTGAGGGGCATCTGGCCAGACACCATCTGGTACAGCATGATCCCGAAGCTGTAGATGTCGGAACGGGCGTCCAGCGGCAACCCTTCCAGCTGTTCCGGGGAAGAATAGGCCAGCGTTCCCAGGTAGGCATGGGTAAAGCTCAAAGATTCATGGCTGTTGAGCAGCTTGGCAATGCCGAAATCCACCAGCTTCGCCAGTTCCCCAAAACTGCTATCAGGCACTACAATCACGTTGGCCGGCTTCAAATCGCGGTGGATCACCTGTACCCTTTGCCCTTCCATGAGGATCCCCTCGTGGGCCGCCTTTAACCCCAGGCCAATTTGGCGGGCCAGCCGGAAAAAGCGCTCCAAAGGCAAAGCCCCCGCGGCCAGAATATCCTTGAGGGTCTTGCCGTTCAGGTATTCCATCACATAGAAGGGCACCTCATCGGGGGTAATACCATAGTCATTGACTTTGACAATGTGCAGGCTTTTTTGGCCCAAAGCCGCGCAGGCTTTCGCTTCCCGTTCAAAGCGCAGGCGGGTGCGCTGATCCATTGCCGGCTGGGAAAGCAGCTTGACAGCCACTTCCACCCCACCAAAGAGCAAATCTTGAGCCAAATAGACTCGCCCCATGCCCCCCTGTCCCAGCAGATGTACAAGTCGATAACGCTGAGCCAAGAGGCGACCCAAAAAGGGATCCGACGCAGTAAACATAGGGAATCGCGGCGGTACGGAGAACAGGTTTGCAAGAGTCTCGAAGGGATCCGGCAGGAGCGGGCTACCTCTACCATAAGCACTGGAGCCGTTATAGGCCATGCTCACCGCCGTCAATCCAGTTGCCCTTGATGTCTTTGCCAATTGTTTACCACCCCGACTACAGTGCCCCCCTGCCGCCGGGCCATCGCTTTCCCATGCCGAAATTTCGCCTCTTGCAAGAGCTGCTGCTGCGGGAAGGGGTGATCCGCCCCCAGCAAGTGCACCACCCTGAGCTGCCCCCTCTCGCCTGGATTGAGTCGGTACATACCCCTGAGTACGTCAGAGCCTACTGTGAGGGATCCCTGGAGGCCAAGCTGCAGCGGCGCATCGGCCTGCCCTGGAGCCCGGAGCTGGTGCAGCGCACCTGTCGAGCGGTGGGGGGTACCGTCTTGACCGCCCAATTGGCCCTGCGCCACGGCCTGGCCTGCAACACCGCCGGCGGCACCCACCATGCCTTCCCCGCCTACGGCTCCGGCTTTTGTATCTTCAACGACCTGGCCATTGCCGCCCAAGTCTTGCTGCAGCAAGGGCTAGTGCAAAGGCTCTTGATCGTGGATTTGGATGTCCACCAGGGAGACGGCACTGCTTGGATCTTCCGCTCCGAGCCGCGGGTGTTCACCTTTTCCATGCACTGCGAGGCCAATTTCCCCGCCACCAAGCAGCAGAGCGACCTGGACGTGGCCCTGCCGGTAGGCATGGAAGATGAAGCCTATCTCCAGACCTTGGCCGACCACTTGCCCGATCTGTTGGCTCAGGTGCGCCCTGACCTGGTGCTCTACGATGCCGGTGTGGATCCCCACGAGGAAGATCTCCTGGGCAAGCTGGCCCTTAGCGACCAGGGCCTGTTTCGGCGGGACATGCAGGTGCTGAACACTTGTCTAAAGCAGGGCTATCCTGTCGCCTGCGTCATCGGCGGCGGCTACGGCAAAGACCTCGACCGCCTCGTGTATCGCCACTCCCTGCTGCACCGAGCGGCCAGCGAAGTGTACCGCCAATACCGTCTCTAGCCGGGGGCAAACTAGGCGTATTCGGCAATCACTACTGTGATGTTGTCTCGCCCGCCCCGCTCTTTGGCCGCTTCGATGAGTTTTAGAGGAAGCTGCTCCAAATCTTCCACCTGCAGGCAATACTCGATGATCACTTCGTCGTCCAGCTCCTCAGTTAGGCCGTCGCTACACAACAACAGGCGATCCCCTGGGTAAACTGTAATCGGCTGCACAGAAGGTGGACCCGCATCGGGTCGGCCCAGGCAGCGCTCGAGAATATGTCGCCAAGGGTGAATCCGGGCCTGCTCATAGGTCAGCTCCCCCAGTCGAATGGAGCGAGCCACTAAGGTGTGATCCTCGGTCATTTGCTGCATTTCGGATCCCCGTAGGCGATAGAGGCGAGAATCGCCAATGTGAGCACTCCAGCAGTTGCCCTTGGGATCCACCATGGCCACCACCACCGTAGTGCCCATGTCTGCCCGCTCTGGATTTTCCCGCTGATCCTTGAGGATGGCACTGTTGGCTGCTTCTACGGCTTCGCTGAGCAACCGGGGTGCCGGCACGTTTTTCCAGCCTCGATCCAGATATTCTCGGATGGTCTCGACGGCCAACAGGCTGGCTGTAGCCCCGGCAGCATGTCCTCCCATACCATCGGCAACAATAAAATAGCGCCCCTCTGGATCGCAGTAGCAGGCATCTTGATTGCTGCTGCGGATCTTGCCGGGATCCGTAGCGCAGGCATATCGTCGCATCACATCAATCGCTCTGACCGATTCAACCTTAAGAGTACTCTGATTAAAGCAAGAGCAGCGAGGGCAGCCAAAACCAAAGTGATAACCGTTAAGGTAGCATGTCCGGCCAAAAAGAGCTGAGTTGCGCTCAAAAAAAAGGCCGCAAACAACACCCCGTAAATGACTCCCAGCCCGGTGTTGTTCAGCTTGCGCAGCAAGCGCTCCGTCTCGCTGGATCGCACCCGCAGGCGCAGCTCCCCTTGTTCCAACTTGCTCAAGGTCAATTCGATCCGGCGGGGCAAACTGAGACTGCTGCTGGTGAACTCAGCCGCTTGACGGCCAACCTGGGCCAAGAGGGTCTCGGTCTCGCTTCCGTTCAAACTCATCAGCTCCTCCGCAAAGGGTTTGGCCACTTCCATAAAGTCGAACTCCGGATCCAGCCCCTTCCCCAGCCCCTCCAGCGTGGTCAGGGCCCGCATCACAAAGGTGAAGGTAGCCGGAAAACGAAACGGCTGATCGTAGGCCAGCTCGTAGAGGTCTTCGCTAATGGCCGCCACCGAGATTTCTCCCGAGTTGCTGGAAAAGGGTTTGTCCATAAAGTGATCCAGCATGTACTGCACCGAGCGGCGCACGGGAGCCAGATCGGCGGTGGGCACCAGCACCCCCAGTTCCACCAGCGAGGCCACCACCTGATCGGCATTTTTGGAGACCACACCTGCCAGCGTGCCCATCAGCTTTTCTTTCACATCGGAGGGCAGGCGGCCCATCATGCCGAAGTCGTAGAAGATCAACGTGCCATCGGGCTTCACGGCAATGTTGCCGGGGTGGGGATCGGCGTGAAAAAAACCATCCTTGAGCAGTTGCCGCAGATAAGCCTCTGCCCCCAGACGAGCCAAAACCTTGCGATCCAACCCTGCCGCACTCAAGGCTTCGTAATCGCTGATTTTGATCCCCGGCAGGTATTCCAACGTCAACAGGCGAGGAGAGGTGTAACGCCAATACACTTTGGGGACGGCAATTTGCGGCATATCCCGAAAGTTGCGGCGGAAGGTATCGGCATTGCGGCCCTCATTGAGGTAATCCACCTCTTCCCAGAGGGTGCGCCGACACTCTTCGTAGATGCCGATCCAGTCGCGGCCCGGCCCGCCCCAAGAGGTGCGATACTGAAAGAACTCGGCAATCCCACGGCAGATCTCCAAATCGATGGTGAACAGCCGGGTCAGCCCCGGACGCTGCACCTTCACCACCACCTCTTCCCCGGTTTTCAGCTTGGCGCGATGCACCTGCCCCAAGCTGGCAGCGGCCAAAGGGGTGGGATCAAAGTAGCTGTAGATTTGGGTTATCGGCCTGCCCAGCTCCTGCTGCACAATTGCCGCCACCTGTTCGTAGCTGAAAGCAGGCACCCGATCCTGCAGCTTGGAGAGCTCCTCGACATATTCCGAGGGGAAGAGATCGGCGCGGGTGGAGAAAAACTGCCCCACTTTAATAAAAGTAGGGCCTAAGTTAAGCAGCGTTTCGCGGATCCAAATGGCTCTGGCCCGGCGGCGCTGGGCCTTTCGCTCGGGCGTGGGTTGTCCCCCATAGCTCCAAGCCTGCTGATCCAGCCAAAGGTAAAACAGCCAGGTGAGCACAAATCGCCAAATGTCCAGCATGCGGCCCTGGCGAGTATAGTTCTCCCGGGCCCAGCGGTAGGCGGTATAGGGCTTGACGGGTTGTGATCCCAAAGAGGTTGAAGCCTGGGATCCCAGTGTGCTGGCACTCAAGCGTTTCGACTCCGATATTTCTGCAACTCGGAGCGCAGCTGCGCCACTTCCGCCCGCAAGTCGTCCAGAGTTGCCTGCAGATCTTCTGTCTGGAAAGGAGGCGGCACCCTTTCCTGGGCGGCCATGGATGCTTCTGCCTCAGCCCGGGTCATGACATCCTGGGCAAAGGTTTGCCAGCCCTCCTGCAGCTCGGCCCACACCTTGCCCACTTCTCCGGCAATATCGGTGAGGGCGCTTTCCAAACGCTCCCGTAGGACATCCGCCACAGCCTTGCCGACAAAAAAAGCCCGCACAACCGGATTCTTCATGCGACCCAAGTGTTAAGAAGCATCACCCAGATTATAACGAATCTTGCCCCAGGCACAGCGGCAGGCCGACCCATCCGAACAGCCTCGGATCGATCGGCCCGGCAGAGCCCGCAAAGGGTTGTCCCCGGAAGCTTGCCCAGTCCTAGCGGCGGCTGGTGGTCATGTCCGGGATCTTCAGATCGAAGACGCTGATGTTTTGCCGTGCAGCCGGCTTGGGATTGAGCATGCGGGCCATGTTGAGGAAGTTTTCTGGATCCCCGGGTTTGGGAGGACGGGTGAGACGATAGGTGCGCACCACTTCCCGCGTCGAGCGCTTCACGCCGGAGACATCGCGCCAACGAGCTCCATAGCGGGGGGTTACCAGGTTGGCGGGCTTTTCCGACAGGCGACGGCGTTGGTAAGGCACCACATCGTCCCCAAAGGCGGCATTGTACTCTTCGCTATCCACCACAGCGTCGATGAAGCCATCTAGCCCCTTGGTGGCAACGATGATGGAGTACTTGATGCGCTCCTGTTGGCTGTAGGTGGGCCGACCCAAAAAGCGCTGGAAGGTGACCTCGATGAAGCGGTAGTTGTCGTTGGGAACCATGACCAGATCCCGGTACACCTCTGACTTGCCCAGGCCGCGCACAAACTCTTTGACCGAGATTGCCCCGTTGCGCAATTGGGACTCCAGAGCTTTTTGCCGATAACTCTCCAGCATCAGATGCTCGCTGAAGATCTGGCGATAGGCGGCGCGAATGATGTTGTCGATACCTGTCGGGTCGTCAGGACGGTAGACCGGCGGGGTTTCGTCGCTGGCTACAAAGTAGCGAGGCACCCGTTCATTTTGGGTGGTGGGGCGATCGGCAAGCAACGGAAGGGACATAGATGGTGCTCCTAAAAAAACGAGAAAAACTTAAGAAAAACACAGTGGAGCAGGGAAGCTAAGGCTCAGCAGCCAATTCCTGCCAGCTCATCTGGGCGCGGAGAGGGATCAGAGGATCGGCATCTTCCAGGGCCATCTGGAGCGCAGCCTCGACTGAGGGGCGCAGAGATTGTTCACCCTGGCGAGCCAAGTCCGTCAGGGATCCGACGGCGGCATAGCGGACTCCCCAATCGGCATCGGCAAGGCATTGCCGCAACAGGTGCAAGGCTCGCTCTTGATCGGGCAAGGGCCGCTTGGCAGCCACCCGTCCCAGCCCGCGGGTCGCCGCCCGCCGTACACTGGGGGCAAAGTCCGCCACAATGGCTTCTGCCAAAAAGGGGTAGGCATCCCCATGGCCAATGCGAGCCAAAGCCCGCACCGAATAGGCCCGCGCCCCGTAATCGAAAC
>NZ_JANSIO010000154.1:0-4122 GCF_047462195.1 Synechococcus sp. R3-13
CCCCCCCACATGTCCCCCGCACAGGCTAATAGCCCAGCGACCGGCTTCGTCCACCACCACCACCGCTGGATCCCGCTGCTTGTCCTGCAAGAGGGGGGCAATGAGCCGCACCACCGACCCTGCGGCCAAGATGAAGAGACAGCCCTGCACCTGGGGCCAGGTTTGGGCAACGGCTTCTGCTAGGGAGCCTGGCGCTGTGGGATCCTTGGGATCCCCGTAAGCCTGCCAGGGGGAGGGCAGCCCCTGCGGGTCAGCTTTGCTCCAGCAGCTCACCTCCTTGCCCAAGAGCGGGATCAGAGAGTTGGCCAACCGGCGGGCGCGCGGGCTGGGGGCAAACAGAGCAAGCTTCATCGAGCGTGGGCCAAGGCCAGGATTCTCCCCGGATCCTATACTGGACATAGAGCCACCCGCGAAGGGACAAGTGCCGATGGTCATCCCACCTGGACTGATGCTGCCCCTAATCCCCCTGGAGGTTTTGCTCTCCACGAAGGGGCTGATGTTTTTGCTGCTATCGGCCTATGGGGGGGCCATGTGGACATTCTTAAGCGGCGCTCCCCGCGTCCACACCATCATCGTGCCGGACTTGGAGCAGGCCAGAGGGTTTTACGAGAAGGTGTTGAAACTGCCGGAAGCGGAGCTGCCCCTGCAGTACTACTACGGCTACGAGCAAAGCATGGTCGGCTACAGCCTAGGATCCGCTTACTTTCCAGGGGATATTGGCCTCAGTCCCCGCTTCGATGCCAAAGCCCGTCCCACCTCTGGGCCCACCCAATTGGATACCCCCGGACTTTGGTACCAACTCTCCGACAATGTTCAATTGCACGTGATCCCTGGCTCTACAGATCCCTATGCGGGGTCCGGTTCCTACGGCAACGCCTCTAGGCCTAGCTCCTCATCTGCTTCTGCTTACGGGACTGTACCGGCAGCGGGCCGCAGCAGCGGCGTTCGCTATCGCCATGTCAGCTATGAGCGGGAGTCCCTTAAGGCCCTTCTGAAGCGAATCAACAAACAAGGGATCCGCAACAGCATTCGCTCCGAGAAACCCTTTGTCTTTTGGGTGCGGGATCACCAGGGTCAGATCATCGAATTTGCCGAACTGAAAGGCTAGCGGGATCCTCTAAGATTGGTAAAGGAAAGCAAAAAGTCGGCGGTGGGGAGACGCCAACGGATGAAACGGGTGCTGCTGTTGGTGCTGGGCTTGCTGTGGCTTGGGGTGTGGGGCGGCCAGCCGGCCATAGCTCTATCGCGGGCCAAAGACAATCCGGTGGTGAGCGTGCAATCCCCAGCCAAGGACTTCATCACCACCGAGTCGGGATTGCAATACTACGATATTGCTCAAGGCAGTGGGCCTTCGCCTCAGCCGGGGCAAACGGTGGTGGTCAACTACGTGGGCAAGCTACAGGATGGCACCATCTTCGATAGCTCCTACAAGCGCAATCAGCCTTTTGTCTTCACCTACGGAGTAGGGCAGGTGATCCGTGGCTGGGAGGAAGGGCTGGCCACCATGCGGGTGGGGGGCAAGCGCTACTTGCGCATTCCGCCGGAGTTGGCCTATGGCAGCCGCGGGGCAGGCGGGGTGATCCCCCCCAACGCCACCCTGGACTTTGAAGTGGAACTCCTAAGCATTCAGTAGGCTGGAACGGTGCTTGAGGGATCCCCTGTGCCAGCCGTGCAGCCCGTCCCAGCAGAGAGATCTAAGGGATTTGATCCGGCCTCAGAGAAGTCTCAACTGCGGCAGCACTTTCGCCAGGTGCGGCAGGGGTTGGACAGATCCCTTATCAGCCAGAAGATCGTGGCTCACTTGGCTTCTTGCCCCCAGCTCTTGGCTGCCAAAACCATCCTGGCTTACGTAGCTTTTGGCTCCGAGGTAGATCTGGGATCCCTGTTTGCCCTTTTTCCAGAGAAGCAGTGGGGGATCCCCCGTTGTCTGCCGCGGCGGCAAATGCAGTGGCACCGCTACCAGCCGGCTGAGCTTGTCCCCAACTGCTGGGGCTTGCTGGAGCCTTCTCCCGGCAGCACAGTTATCGACCCTGGCAAGGCGGATTTGATCCTGGTGCCCGCCCTGGCCTGCGATCGTTGGGGAAGGCGTTTGGGCTATGGCGGCGGCTATTACGACCGCTTTTTGGCCGCTTTGCCGGATCCCAGTGTGCCCAAGTGGGGCATCCTCCCCCAAGCCTGCTTGCTGGAGCAGCCCCTGCCTCAGGATCCTTGGGATCAGCGCCTGGATGGGATCCAAACCGAGGAGAGGTTCTACGAGACGGGGATCCCCTAGACTAAAGAGGGTGGGCCTTGGAGGAAAAACGATGAGCCAAGTTTGGAAGCCGGCGCAGTGGCTAACCCAAAAGCTGCGTCTTGTCTGCATGAGCTTTGGCTGTGTGGCATTGGCGGTGCTCTTGATGGGCTTTGGGGCGATCCCCCTGCAACTGAAGGATCTCCACGTCACCCCCTGTCCCGATACCCCCGAATACACCAACCTGGTGACCAGCAACGGCAACCCCATACCGGCCAGGTGCCTGTTCGTCGAAGGCACAGTGGTCAACCGCTCCAAAAATACCCTGCTGAACGCGGATGTCTTCGGTCGGCTTTACGATGCCAACGGCAACGAGGTTCTGCCGGAGCGTACCCGCCTGGGGGCCATTGCAGAAGTTCCTCCCGGCGAGAGCCCTTTTTCAATTCGCATCTCGGTGCCCATAACCAGCCCCCTGCCCCTCACCCTGGAGCAATTCAAAGCCAGCGGCTTCAGCGGCACCGTGCGTCGTTAACGTCTAAAGCTGGCGGGTGAACTCCACCTGGGTGGGGCGCTCAGGCAAATGGAGTTGCGCGACCACAGGCGGCGTTTGGGCGATCAGCCGGCCCCGGCGGAAGACATACAGGCAAGCCGGTTTCAGGCGAATGGCTTCGACGGCATCGGCGGCCTGGAGCACCACCAGATCGGCATAGCAACCGGGTTCTAGGCCGTAGCCTTCCAACCCCAGAATGCGGGCCGGGTTTTCTGTTACCGCCAAGAAACACTGGCGCATCTGCTCATAGCCTGTCAGTTGGGCGGCGTGGATGGCCATGTGGGCCACCTCCAGCATGTTGCCGCTGCCCAAAGGGTACCAGGGATCCATCACACAGTCATGACCAAAGGCCACCGTCAAGCCTGCGGCCATCAGCTCGGGCACCCGGGTCAGCCCCCGTCGCTTGGGGTAGGTATCGTGGCGACCTTGGATGACCATATTGACCAGCGGGTTGGCGATCACCCCCAGCTCTGCCTCGGCCATCAGGGGGATCAGTTTGCTGACGTAGTAGTTGTCCATCGAGTGCATGGAAGTTAGATGGGATCCGGCTACCCGCCCCTGCAAGCCCAGCCGCAGCGTTTCGTAGGCCAAGGTTTCCACATGGCGCGAAAGCGGATCGTCGGTCTCGTCGCAGTGCAGATCCACCCGCAGGCCGCGCGCCGCAGCAATCTCGCACAGGGCCCGCACCGAAGCTGCTCCCTCGGCCATCGTCCGCTCGAAGTGGGGGATCCCGCCCACCACCTCCACCCCCAAATCCAGAGCCTTCTCCAGAAGCTGCACCGCCCCTGGCGAGCGATAGTAGCCATCCTGAGGAAAGGCCACCAGTTGCAAATCCAAGTAGGGAGCCACTTTTTGCTTGACTTCCAGCAGCGCCCGCACCGCCAACAGGTTGGGATCGCACACATCCACATGGGTGCGGATGGCCAGGATCCCACGCGCCACTGCCCAGTCGCAATAGGTCAAGGCCCTCTCCATCACCGCCTCGGGGGTCAACAGCGGCTTCAACTCCCCCCAGAGGGCGATCCCTTCTAGCAAGGTGCCCGACTGGTTGACGCGCGGGATCCCATAGGTGAGGGTGGCATCCATGTGAAAGTGGGCATCCACGAAGGGGGGCGACACCAAGCGGTTGCTGACATCAATTTCTTGGGAGGCAGTGGCTTGTAAGTTGCTTTCCAGAGCCACAATGCGATCCCCCTCGATACCGATATCGATTCCCTTGCGGCCATCCGGCAAATTGGCCCGGCGCAAAATGAGATCCATATGTTGTGGCTATTTGTTTGAACTTAGGATGGAAAGAAGCAACTACAGTTGAGTAAACTACCCGACCCTGACTGCTTCGCAG
>NZ_JANSIO010000155.1:0-2439 GCF_047462195.1 Synechococcus sp. R3-13
AGGGTTTCGTGGGGAAGCCCTGCACAGCCTGGCCCGCTTGGGATCCCTAGCTATCCAAACCCGCCACGCTGACGATGCTCACGGCTGGCTGGCCGCCTACGACCGACAGGGGGAGCTGATCCACAAGCAGCCGGCAGCCACTGCCTTGGGAACGGTGGTCACGGTTGCGGATTTGTTTGCCGACTGGCCTCTGCGCCGTCGGGCCTTGCCCCAAACTCGCCCGCTCCTGACCCTGGTGCAGAATGCAGCCCTAGCCCATCCCTGGGTCAGTTGGCAGGTGCATCAGGAAGGGCAATTGCTGCTCAGCCTCTGGCCGGGAAAATCTCTGCAAGATCTGCTGCTGCAGGTGTTGCCGCAGTTGGATCCCACGGATCTGCGCTATCGGCGGATCCAGGATGGGGATAGCGATTGGGAAGTGGTGCTGGGCCTGCCGGATCGCCTGCATCGCCCCCACCCCGATTGGATCCGTGTGGCCGTAAACGGACGGTTTGTGCAGATGCCCGACTGGCAACGGCTGATCCAGTCGGTTTTTCACCACGCGTTGCCTCGCCACCGTCATCCACTGGTGGTTGTTCACCTGCGCCTGCCCCCAGAGCAGGTGGATTGGAACCGTCATCCTGCCAAAAGCGAGCTCTACCTGGAGAATCTGACGGCCCGCCAGGAGCAGTTGCGCCAACACCTGCACTCCCTTCTGCAATTGGGATCCGGGCAAGCCAGCCGCCGCTCTGTCCATCTGATCCGGGCCAGCGAGGCCAAGGTGGTCTATCGAGACTCGCCCGATTTTCAGAGCCGTTTTCCTCCCTCTGACCGGCCAACTTCTCCCTTGCCTCCCCTCAGGGCGCTGGCCCAACTGCATCGGATCTACATCTTGGCGGAGCATCCCCAGGGGCTATGGCTGGTGGAGCAGCACCTGGCCCACGAGCGAGTTCGCTACGAGTACATCCGGCAGCATTGGCAACTGGTGGCACCAGAGACGCCCATAACGCTGCAAGGACTATCGCCCCAAGCCCTGGAGCGGTTGGAGCAGTTGGGGCTGGAGCCGGAACCCTTCGGCCCCAATACCCATCTCATTCGACGCCTCCCTTTGGCTTTGGAGTCGGAAGATCCAGAAGAGGTGCAGGGATCCCTGCTAGAGCTCAGCCGCTGTCAAGATGTGCAGGCAGCCCAGGTGGCGGTGGCCTGTCGAGGGGCCTTGCGCAATGGGATCCCCCTCACCCTAGAGCAGATGCAACGGTTGCTAGATGCCTGGCAGCGCACCGCCAACCCCCATACTTGTCCCCATGGCCGCCCAGTGTATCTGGCCTTGGCAGAAAAAGATCTGGCCCGCTACTTCCGCCGCCGTTGGGGTCTCTGCGACCGGCCTATCTCCGACTCCAAACTGGGATCCCTATGGGAGCTGGATCCGCTGGGAGACAGGTTTGCCGCCCAGGTGCGCTCTTCTGCGTCGGATCCCACGGACGAGCCCAGCTCCACCCCACTATAATCGGGGGTGTCCAACTGCTGAAACCCCTGAAACTCCATGGCTTCTTATCTCAAACTCAAAGCCCAAGAAGAGACCTGGCTGCAGCGCCATTCCCGTCTGATCTTGGCGATCTTGGCCAGCCTGGGATCCCTGTTGACGGCCTATCTCACCTACACCAAGCTGACGGAGCAGCCCGCTGCCTTCTGCACGGGGGATGGGGGGTGTGACCTGGTACTCTCCAGCCGTTGGGCAGAGTTTTTGGGGATCCCGACAGCGGCTGTTGGCCTGCTGGGGTTTCTGGGAGTCTTGGCGCTGGCGGTGCTGCCGGATGGGCTCCCATTGGTGAAGCGGTGGCGCTGGCCGGCCCTGTTTGGCTTGGTTTCCGCCATGACCGCCTTTGAGATGTACATGCTTTACCTGATGGTGGCAGTGCTACGGCAATTCTGCATGTACTGCACCACCGCGATCATCTTGGTGGCGGGGCTGGGGCTGGTGACCATGCTGGGCCACCGCTGGTTGGATGGGGGCAAGCTGGCCTTCAGCTACATTCTCATAGGCTTTCTCACGTTGGTGACCACGATTGGGGTGTACGCCAACCAAGTTCCCCCGCCTAGCCCCCTGGCGGTAGGGTTGGCAGCCCACCTGCGGCAGATCGGCGGCACTATGTACGGGGCCTATTGGTGCCCCCATTGTCAAGACCAAAAGGAGCTGTTCGGATCGGCTTTTGAGCAAGTGCCCTACGTGGAGTGCTCCCCCAACGGCCCCGGCACTCCACAGGCTCGAGAATGTACAGAAGCGGGGATCACCAGCTATCCCACCTGGATCATCAATGGCCGCACCTACACAGGCGTTCGCTCTCTGGAAGCCTTGGCAGTGGCCTCTGGCTATCCGCTGGAAGAGCATGACTCTAGTCAATAACAAGCTCAACTATACTGAAAATAATGTATGTATAATATGTTCAGTACGGATTACTACCA
>NZ_JANSIO010000156.1:0-3900 GCF_047462195.1 Synechococcus sp. R3-13
ACTGCGAAGCAGTCAGGGTCGGGTAGTTTACAACTCTTCCTCTACAAAGACCGCATCCTCATTCTCTTCCTGCTCTCCCTCCTCCATCGCTGCCGGCCGGCTGGCGGAAACCGTCACCCCCGTAGAAAGTTTCTCCCGCACAGCCGCTTCCACCTCCGCTAGGAGCTCTGGGTTTTCCTTCAAGTAGACAACCAGATTGTCCCTTCCTTGGGCAACATTTTCCTCCTTGTAGCTGTACCAAGAGCCGCGGCGCTTGAGAATGCCCATCTCCTCGGCCAGATCGATAATGCAGCCGATGTTGGAGATCCCTTGGCCGAAAATGATGTCAAATTCTGCCCGCCGGAAAGGGGGGGCAACTTTGTTTTTCACCACCTTGACCCGTGCTCGGATCCCGTATTCTTCCGCACCTTTTTTCAGGGTTTGAACGCGGCGAATATCTAGCCGCACCGACGCATAAAACTTAAGGGCATTGCCGCCGGTGGTGGTCTCCTGGGGGCCATAGCCTATGCCGCCAATTTTGGAGCGCAATTGGTTTAAGAAAAGAACGATGGATCCGGTTTTGCTGACATTTCCGGCAATCTTGCGCAGCGCTTGGCTCATCAGGCGCGCCTGCAATCCCACATGGGCATCTCCCATATCCCCTTCGATCTCAGCCCGGGGCACCAACGCTGCTACCGAGTCCACCACCACGATATCCACAGCTGCCGAGCGCACCAACTGATCGACAATCTCCAAGGCGGCCTCCCCCGTGTCCGGCTGGGAGATCAACAGGTTTTGAACATCAACCCCCAAAGCTGCTGCGTAAGTGGGATCCAGCGCATGTTCCGCATCCACAAAAGCTGCCGTTCCCCCTTGTTTTTGCACTTCGGCGATGGCATGTAGGGCAATTGAAGTTTTCCCAGAAGATTCCGGCCCAAAGACTTCGATAATCCGCCCTTTTGGGTAACCTCCGCCCAAGGCCAAGTCGAGGGTGATGGCCCCACTGGGTATGGTCTCCACCCGCATCTGGGTGGCATCTCCCAGGCGCATGATTGCCCCTTTGCCGAAATTCCGCTCGATCTGGCTTAACACCTGCTCCAGGGCTTTGCGTTTTTCTGACTTCAATTTGTCCGAGTCATCAGCAGTGTTCACAGCAGCGGCTTTCCGGGCCATAACCCGCACACCCCCCAGGAGTCGTGGTGGAAAATTGAGCCTGCATTCTAACATTGTCGCCTTGCTCTGAGCGGATCCCTCTCCCTCCAACTGCAGTCAGCTCGTACCTTGCCTCGGTTCCTAACTCCCCTCTCCCTCTGGGAGAGGGGCTGGGGGTGAGGGCAGGTCTTCTGCATAGCCTTGCAGAGCGGGTAGAGTGGGCTAAAGGGATCTGCTCAGGAATGTCCCCACGGTCATGACTTTGGTCTTACAATCCCCCGGCCCGGTTGTGTTTAGTTGGGGGCCGCTCAGCCTGCGCTGGTATGGCTTATTGATCGGCCTGGCAATGGTGTTGGGCTTGCTCCTGGCTCGCCATCTGGCAGCTCGGCGTGGCCTTCCCCCCAGTTCCATGCCTGATCTGCTGGTGTGGTTGGTGGTTGGATCCCTGCCCCTTGCTCGCCTGTACTATGTGGCCTTTGAGTGGGAACGCTATCGAGATGGCCCTTGGTGGCAGGTCTTGGCCCTCTGGCAGGGGGGCATTGCCATTCACGGTGCCTTGATCGGCGGCAGTGCGGCGCTTTACCTGTTCGCCCGGCGGCACCGGCTGAGTTTTTGGTTGCTAGCCGATTGCCTTGTTCCCTCCCTCAGCCTTGGTCAGGGGATCGGACGTTGGGGCAACTTCTTCAACAACGAAGCCTACGGAAAGGTGTTGCCTCCGGATAGCCCTCTGTGGGTACAACTGCAGCTGCCTGATGGATCGCGCGTCCATCCCACTTTTTTGTACGAATCCCTCTGGAACTTTGGTCTCTTCGGGCTCCTGCTCTTTTTAAGCTACCGGCGCCAGCTTCCCCCCGGCACCCTCTTGGGCCTCTACCTGGTGGGGTACAGCCTGGGGCGCTTCTGGATCGAAGGCCTGCGCACCGATAGCCTCATGCTGGGATCCCTGCGGGTGGCGCAGGGGGTGAGCCTGTTGCTCATTGGAGCAGGCCTGGCCGCAATCTTGACAGCTCCCAAACGCGTTTCTGTTCACCCAAACGAGGCAACTTCCTCGCCTGGGATCCCCGCCCCAAAGGAGTTGTAAGCCATGGCCAGCGAACAGAATGAAGAGCTCTGGCAGCAAGCCTCCCCTCTGCTGCTGCCATCCGCCGCTGCTACCCAATCACTAGGGGCCCTCGTAGCTCAAGCCGCCCTTGGCTTCCTCGCCCCTTCAGGTCAACAAAAATCTCCCCCTCCCAGCCGCAGCCTCGGCTCCACTTCCGGCTTGGTCATTCTTCTCGAAGGTAATCTGGGCAGCGGCAAAACCACCTTTGTGCAGGGACTAGGGCAGGGCTTGGGGATCCCTGAACCCATCGACAGCCCCACCTTCGTGCTGGTGCAGGAATACCACACCGGACGGATCCCTCTCTTCCATTGCGATCTCTACCGTCTGGAGCCCTCTTCTGCCGCTCGCGCCGGTGGGAGAGAGTCCACACTCCTGGAAGACCTAGGGCTAGAAGAACTTTGGAGCCAAGGTGGGATCACCGCTATTGAGTGGCCCCAGTACCTCCGCCATCTGCCTGCGACCTACCTCTGGCTGCGCCTACAGCCCCATCCCCAGCAGGAAGGAGCCCGCCTTCTACACGTCAAGGGAAAGGGATCCCAGACTGGCCACCTTTGGCAGCAAGTTCTTTCTCAATTCACTCAGCAAAACCTCGAAGAAGGGATCCACTTCTCCTCCTGAAAGTACTTGAAAGCAGAAGAAAAAGTTGAGATCCCAAAAGACTTATGGTCATTTCGATTCCAACTAGGACACTGCACCCGCGCCTAAAACGTTGAATGTACGGAGCCAGAAGGCTCTTCTCAGCAGTTCAGTCGCTTCACCCCAGCCTAAAACGACTATAAGCTCAAGGCAAACAGCCAGAATTCAGCCAAAAGTCATCCTCAGGCCAAATCAAACAGCAGCACCTCAGCCCCTTCTTCACTGAAAAGGTTGAGCTCGCTTTCCCTAGCAATAGCCACGCCATCTCCTTCTCGCAAAAACAAGCCATCCAGGGTCACATCGCCCCGAGCTATCTGCAGCCATCCGTAGCGCTTCTCATCCAAGTGTCGGTGAATGGTGCGTCCCGGCTCAATCAACCCCGCATAGAGATTCACATCCTGATGCACAATCACGGATCCCTGGCGCCCATCTCGAGAGGCAACTAAACAAAACTCATTGGGATGCTCTGTCAAACCCGTCGCTTTTTGTTCATAGCCGGGCTCCAGGTTTTCCTGCTCCGGCAAAATCCAAATTTGCAGCAGATGAACCTCCTCATCTGCCGAGTGGTTGTACTCGCTGTGCCAGATCCCTGTGCCTGCCGTCATCCGTTGAATTTCACCAGGACGAATCACAGATCCCGTGCCCAAGCTGTCTTTGTGCTCAAGGATCCCTTCCAAAACATAAGTAACGATCTCCATATCCCGGTGCCCATGAGTCGGAAAGCCAGCACTCGGGCGGATTCGGTCATCGTTAATCACCCGCAAAGCGCGGAAACCCATGTAGCGAGGGTCGTAGTACTCCCCGAAAGAAAATGAGTGGTAAGTATCAAGCCAACTGAGCTTGACATGACCCCTCTCTTCCCGCTTGCGCAAAGTCAGCATCACAGTTTCTCCAAAACCTGACCCTCGCAACCATCTTATTAACTCTGCAGTCAGAATGTCAATATTCAAACAGTTTTATTTCTTCTTTTCCCTGCTATTCTCGCCAAAAACTTGCCAAAAATTTTGGGTTGGATATCTTGACGGGGTGGT
>NZ_JANSIO010000157.1:0-1455 GCF_047462195.1 Synechococcus sp. R3-13
ATGCCCTTTTGGCAGAACAAGGCCCTCAGCAATGGCCTTATCCCAAAGAAAGAACCTCGGCCCCTAAGTCCACTCGCCTCTACACAGATTGGCGTTTCCCGACCCCCGATGGCCGCGCCCGCTTTATCCCCCACCATTCCCGTGGCCTAGCAGAGCCGCCGGATCCCCAGTTTCCCTACGTATTAACCACGGGCAGGCTTTACGGCCATTGGCACACCCAAACCCGCACCGGCAGGATTGAAAAAATCAAGCAAATGCACCCCCAACCCTTTATGGAGATCCATCCTCGCGATGCGGAAAAACTGGGCATCCAAGATGGAGATTGGGTTCAAGTGCGTTCTGCCCGCGGACGGGCCTATTTCCCGGCCAAGATAACTGCCAACATTGCTCCCGGTACGCTATTTGTACCCATGCACTGGG
Organism: Synechococcus sp. R3-13; assembly: GCF_047462195.1. NCBI lineage: Bacteria > Bacillati > Cyanobacteriota > Cyanophyceae > Synechococcales > Synechococcaceae > Synechococcus > Synechococcus sp. R3-13. The sequence continues at coordinate 421 of NZ_JANSIO010000157.1, forward strand.
GATCCCTCTGGGCAGAACAAGCTGAGTGTAATGCCCTCACCCATGACATCAGTTGCCCTGATTCCGGACAGCCGGAATTAAAAGCCTGCGCCGTTGCTCTTGAGAAAGCCGACCCACCGCTCAAGCAATCCCCTCAACTCTAGATTTGGTTCCTAATCGAGGTTCCCATGACTCTGTTTCAGTTTGAGCAAGATTTTGCCGACTCTCTGCGATGCATCCCCATGACCTTGCGCCTAAAGCTGGATTTGTGCGGGATCAAGCTCAAGCTCCATCAATGGGCCAAGTTTTCCTTAGAAGAGCGGCGGAAGTGTGTTGATTGGCCCTCTGAATCTCCACAGGATCTAGAAGAACTCCGCAACCATCTGCGCCATTTGGTTCGCTCCATCTGCCACGAAGAGGCGCAAGAGATTCCCATTGACCCCCAGCCTGAATGGCAAAATCCCAACCAGATCCCAATGGCTGTCCAACAAAAAGCTCAAGACCTGGGGATCCGGCTTGCCCTCGATTTCTGGAGAAACTTGCACGATATCCAGAGATTTGCCTTGCTGAAGTTGAGCCGATCCCATCACGAAAACAAAAATTTCTTGCCCGCTCTGCGAGAGTTTGGCCTGAAGATGGCGAGGGATGGTGATTGCAGTTACTCTGAATCTATTTGAGAGAGATAGTCTCCTCTGCCATGCGCTGCCCCAGACGACCACCCCCAACCCCTCTTCCACCCTGGGAGAGGAAATGCCTGCTCTAGGGGATCCGGGTCCGCAACAGTTCAAGTGGGCTAATGGGGGATCCCCCTCGAGAGGGGAGAGACTCAGCTCAGCAATATCCGTGCCTAGTCAAAGCAGAGGGCTATTGTTAAGGAATCTAAAGTAAAGTTGAGCTTTTGATATCACTGTTGCCGTCTTGTTACCGAAAGCGCTATCGTCTAAGCATCAAAGCTTTTTTCAAAGCTGCTTTATGGGCCCTGGAGGAGCGACCCCTCTGGGGCTTCTTCCATCCGGCTGCAGCTGAGAGGGCAAGGGATGGCTTTATGGGGTGGGG
>NZ_JANSIO010000158.1:0-4182 GCF_047462195.1 Synechococcus sp. R3-13
TGGCTCAAATGAAAGATCAACACAACCTAGCTCAGCGCGGCGAAAGTTGCACAGACGTAGGTCGGCTTGCTGCAGGCTGATCGAGCGCAGGTTAGCCCGCGTCAAATTGGATTTGGGCATCTGAATGCGGTCGAACAGGCCCCGCGAGAGGTAGGCATTCTCCAGGTTGGCACCCACCAGGGAGCGCCCCTCACGCAAGGCTTCCAGCAAGTCCCGCGTGGTTTCAATGCGAACCGGCTCTGAGGGTTGAGAAGGGGGAGCACTCACGGATGGAGCATTCCTCACAGGTTAGGCCAGAAATCCGGTCAACCCAGCCGAGAACTGAGGGCCAACTGGGGATTCCACCTATCAAGCTAACGTTTGCGTCGCCTGTCGAGGTTAAGAGGATATTAAAAAGACAACTCTGCATCGAGCTTTCCAGAGGGGGCCTTCTCTTGTGGAAACAGCCTACCGGGGGAGAGCCATCGGCTCCGATTTGTTGCATACTCGGGGCAGCCTTTCGTCAGTGAACCACACCTCACATGCAGGTAGCTTTTATTGTCGATCCATTGCCTCAGTTGCAGGTGGGCCATGACACCAGCATTGCCCTGATGGAAGCTCTGCAGAAACGGGGGCACCGCATTTTCTGCCTGGGCCTGGCGGATCTCTACTGGGATCAAGGGGAAACTTGGGGATCCCTTGAGGAAATCCGGTTGGATCTGAAGGCGGATCCCTGGTATGAGGTCAAAGACCGGCAACTGCTGCCCCTGAGCCAAATGCAGGCGGTGTGGATGCGCAAGGATCCGCCGGTAGATGCGGCCTATCTCTATGCCACTTACCTTTTGGATCGTCTCTCTCCCAGCCGCACACTGGTGCTCAATCATCCTGCCGGGATCCGCTCGGCCAACGAAAAGCTCTATGCCCTGCAATTCCAAGAGTGGATCCCGCGCACCCGCGTCAGCAGCAACAAGCGTCTGCTGCGTCAGTTTGTTGAACAGGAAGGACAGGCGGTGCTCAAGCCCTTGGGTGGCAAAGGTGGGGAAGGGATCCTGAGGGTCAATGCCGGGGATCCAAACCTCAACTCGTTGATTGAAATGAGCACCCAATTTGGTCGGCTGCCTGTGATGGTGCAGGAGTATTTGCCACAGGCGGCGGCAGGAGACAAACGCATTTTGCTGCTGGAAGGAGAGCCTTTGGGTGCCGTCAATCGGATCCCTGGAGAGGGCGATTTTCGGGGCAATGTTGCTGCCGGCGGTCGAGTGGAAAAAACCAAGATTACCGAAAAAGAACGGGCTCTCTGCGGGGCTTTGGCGCCGGTGCTCAGGCAGGAGAAGCTGTATTTTGTCGGGATCGATGTTATCGGGGAACGACTAACCGAAGTGAACGTGACCAGCCCAACAATGCTGCGAGAACTCTGTCAGTTGGAAGGAGTTGACCTGGCAGATCAAGTGGCTCAGTGGCTGGAAAAGAAGGTGCCCGTCAAGGACTGAATGACTACCCACCGGGATGCTTCTGGGATCCGGCGCGTCTGTTGCATGGCAGGGATCCCGTCTATCCAGGGAATCCATAGGGATCCCATGAATTCAGAAAGACATAATTATAGCTTAAGGTTGAGATCAGCTTCTTTTGGTCGGCAGCTAGAAAATAAAAAGCCCCACAAGGGGGCTCTGCCGCGACCAGTCAGCGACTTATAAAACTCTAGAGCAATATAAAGAAAAGCTCCATGAATAGGGCGTATTGAACATCGCATTGAGCACAGTTTTTAGAATCTCAGAAAAAAGGCCAAATCCTCGGAGCTGTTATCTTTTTTTTAGATTTTCCGACCCGAGGCTAATCCCAGGCCCCTTCTGCTTTGCCGGAGCGGTCTTTAGAGTTGCTGCTCTTGCCCAGTGGGCTATGAGTCTGCCGGTGGCCTTTCCCGACCCACCCAGCGCCAGATGGTGGGCAGCAGCACTGCTGCCAGTCCGCACTTCACCAAGTCTCCTGGGATAAAAGGGAAGACCCCTTTGTTGAGGACGGCCAAGATCGAGGTGGGCTCAACATTCTGGTTCAGCCACACCCCTAGCCAAGTGGCTCCTAGCAAATAAATCAGAGCCGAGCAGGATAACATCGCCAGCGCCATCTTCCAGGGGTTGCGATCCACGCCCCAGCGCTCCACCAACCAACCCATCAGCCCTGCAGCCAGGGGAAAAGCCAACAGGTAGCCCCCCGTCGCCCCGGCCAAGTGGCCAAGCCCGGATCTGCCACCGCTGAAGAAGGGCAATCCCAGGATCCCTTCCAGCAGGTAGACCAGCAACGTGAGAAAGCCCAGCCGTGCCCCAAAGCCTGCCCCCACCAGCATCACCCCAAAGGTTTGCCCGGTAATCGGTACCGGCGTGAAGGGCAGAGGGATCCGCACCTGAGCCAGGGCAGCTACGAACAAACTTCCCCCCAGAACCAGCAGGAGATCCCGAGTTCGGGAAGGGCGAGGCAGAACAGTTTGCGCCAAGGGTGTGTGAACAAAGGTAGCAGTCATGAGAGGTTTGCACTCCTGTTTACCCGAAGACTGAGCTTAAGGCCCCGTCCCATCGCTGCGCGGAAGCAAGCCAGTAGGGCGGGGAGTATGTCAGGGTTTCAGAATACAAGAATTCGGTTACCGAAAAACTGGGTTTGAAGCCCCGCCCTTTAAAGCGGCTTTGTGCTACGCTGCCTGCAGTGCCAGGGTAGTCAGCCGCTCTCGCCCACAGCAGCACAGGGCGCATTGTTCGCGTAAACGGGCTGTAGGCCCTAAACCCGACAGCCTGACGGTTGGATCCGACCTCAGTGGGTTTTGTGGTTGTTGTTTACAACGGCACCTAAAGGCACTCGGGAACCACCCTGTGTGCTGGCGAGTACGTAGCGCTGGGGAGCTGCGTGGCAGCAACGTTGAGGTCGAGGATGATCCCACGCTGCTCATTTTGCACCCTGTGCATCGGAAAGAGCCATAAAGCCAAGCAGGGGCTAGATGGATTCTTGCGGCACTTCTGAGCCTTTTTCAGGTTGAGCGACACTGGGCCGGTTCTGGCGAGTTGCTTGTACAATCGCCACCGTAAGCAAATGGGAGAGCAGACCCACAGGCCCGGCAAACAAGCACAAAATCAGGGAATGGGTTGTCCATACTCGCTTATCCCACCCTTCCAAAAAGATCCAGCGGCCCACAAACAAATCCATGACGATGTAGTGTACCCATCCCGTCGCCATAACGGCGGGTTGACTGAATAGGTCGGTTAGGCTGGTCAGAGACAGTTGAGGGTCGGAAAATTCCTTGAGAACATCCGCGTTGAACCCGGTGACCAAAAGATACAAATAAACCGCCGCCAAAATAGCGATGGGCAAAAGCGATTCCATCACCTTGCGGGTTACCTTCCAACCCGGCAACAGAATCATCAAGGCCCAAAAGGGCAAAGCAAACCAGTTGGCCCCGTTAAAGATCATCTCCAGCATGCTTGGAACCCCCAACGCTACCTGTCCATTATCGGCCCAATGCCCCCTGGGGATCCCTGCAGTAGCGGGTGGAAATGGATGGGAGTTATTCCTGACTTGCCCTGAAGTTTTTTTCTTGAGGAGCCAGAGGGATCCCGGTCGCTATTCCGGTTGGCGGAGCCTGGCAGTTGCAATGGAACTGACCGCACGGCCACTGTCGGTGGTGGCGGCAATGCGGGAAATGCGGGATCCAGTGTCGGTCATGGCCCAGAAGCTGCTGATGCTTTTGGCGGTAGAGGTGGGTTGAGCCGGGCCGATGGGGGATTCTACTGCCACAGAGTCTGGGGATTTCTCCTGAGAAGGGATCCACACCACAGGTTCCTCACCCCGTTGAGCTACTGCAACTTTTGGGGCGGGATGTTCTGGGGTGGGCTCAGGGGCTTCTTCTTTGCGGGCGGCCTCTGCAGCAGGGACATTCCGGGGAGAGGGCTGCTGAACCAGCCTCTTGTCAAGGGGTGGTCGTGGCGCGGCAGCGGGGGGTGCAGGGGGGGCTTGGCCGGCGATCTTTCCCCATAAGGCTTTGAGCAGTTGCCACATGGCTAGGTTAACTTCTGAGCGATAGAGCAGTGAGGAATGGTGTTATCCTGCCATGCTCTGGCCTGAGAATCCATCCCCTCTGCCAGTCTTGATAGAGCAAAGTCATAACGAGTATGATTAAGTAGCTTGCTTAGGGAGCATGACTCTAGTCAATAATAAGCTCAA
>NZ_JANSIO010000159.1:0-2396 GCF_047462195.1 Synechococcus sp. R3-13
AGTGGGATATGGAGGGTTGAGGGTGAGGGCAAAGCTATTTTTTCTTGCCAGCGGCGGCTGGAGCTTGGCCCGGCTTGGGCCGTTTCGCCCCGTATTTGGAGCGGCCTTGTTTGCGGTCTTTGACCCCTGCAGCGTCGAGGGTGCCCCGGATAATGTGGTAACGCACGCCGGGCAAATCCTTAACCCGCCCACCGCGAATCATGACCACAGAGTGCTCCTGCAGGTTGTGGCCGATGCCAGGAATGTAGGCAGTGACCTCAAAGCCGGAAGTGAGGCGAACGCGAGCCACTTTTCTCAGGGCCGAGTTGGGCTTTTTGGGCGTTGTCGTGTACACTCGGGTGCAAACCCCCCGCCGCTGTGGACAAGCCTTCAGGGCAGGAGACTTGGTCTTGCGAGCGGCAACGCTGCGCTCCTCACGGATCAGTTGCTGAATGGTGGGCATGGGCTGGCAGAGAAGGTCACGGCTTAAATGTTAAATGAATTATCCGGTTGAATTATCCGGCGATATTGAATCCTAGCAAGGCGGGATCCCGGCGTCAACTTGGGGATGGACTGCTGGGCTGTTAGCCTGGCCGAGTCTGAATTTCGGCCTCGTTCCCCCCTTGCCTCAGCTTTTTAGGAGACTCTGCACACCAGAAAGGATCCCTAGCAGACGATGGGCTGGTTAGATTGGTGGATTGTGCCTCCATGTCCGCTTTGCCGGCGCCCTGCCAAGGCCGTGTTCTGTCAAGACTGTCAAAGGCGGTTGCAGGCGGAGCGCCTTGCCACTTGGCCAGTCACCACCTCGCCTTGGCCACTTTACGCCTGGGGGATCCACCGGGGGGCGCTGCGCAGGGCCATCTATTGCCTGAAGTACGAAGGACAACGGCGCATTGGCTCGGTTTTGGGAGAATGGCTGGGATCTCGCTGGGTGGAAAGCCGACAGCCGTCTTCAGGCTCCCGTAGGGCCTATGGCTTGGACTATACGGTGGTGCCCATCCCGCTTCATGCGGAGCGCCTGCGGCAACGGGGCTACAACCAAGCCGCCTTGATCAGCCAAGCCTTTTGCCAGCGGACAGGTCTGAGACATTGGCCTGAGGCTCTGGTGCGGGTGCGGGCCACAGCGGCTCAATATGAGCTCAACCCGCTGCAACGACAGCACAACTTGGCCGGGGCCTTTGCCCTGAAACAAGTTCCGGCCACACCGGTGTTGCTGGTGGATGACATCTACACCACCGGCTCTACTGTGCAAGCCGCCCAGCAGGTATTGGCCGCTGCCGGGATCCGTGTAGCCGGGGTAATCGTTGCCGCTCAAACCCCAAAAGCTGCCTCTCCAGACTGGCCCAGCCCTCCAGACCCTATCCCGCCTCCAGCAAATTAAAGGCCGTAACAAACATAAAGTCGCAAAACTCGCGCACCAAGTTCGGATCCCGCCAGCCCTTGCGGGTTTCCTCCCGCAGCACTTCCAGGGCCTGTTCGGCGGTCAGGGCCGGTTTGTAGGGGCGAGGGGAGATCAGAGCGTCGAAGATGTCGATCACCTGAAAGACGCGGGCCAACAGAGGGATCTCTTCGCCTGCCAGCCCATCCGGGTAGCCGCTGCCATCCCAACGCTCGTGGTGGTGGCGGATGATCGGCAGCACATCCTGCATGGTGCGCAAGCCCCGACAAATGTCTTCGCCAATCAACACATGGGATTTCATGATCTCCCATTCTTCCGGGGTATGCTTGCCCTGCTTGCACAAAATCGCATCCGGGATCCCGACTTTGCCGATGTCGTGCAGGTAGCCGCCCCAGCGCAGGGCCTTGATCTGTTGACGAGACAGCCCCAAGTAACGACCAAACTGTTCCCCCATGACCACCAAGCGTTCGCAATGGTCACCCGTGGTGGGATCCCGGCTCTCCACAGCGCGGGCAATGGCAAACAACACCCTGGCGGCGTGATCCAGATCTTCGTTCAAGCGCTTTTGGTGGATGGATGAGCGTACCCGCGCCAGCAGCTCCACGTGATCGAAGGGCTTGGTCAAAATGTCGTCGGCCCCCACCTGCATCCCCATCAGGCGATTGGAGCGGTCGGTCAGGGCAGTGATCAGCACAACGGGGATCAGGCGGGTCAGCTCATTAGCCTTCAGTTGCCGGCAGACATCGAACCCGCTCATGTTCGGCATCAGCACATCCAACAGCACCAAGTCTGGCCGAAGCCGCTCCACAGCCTCCAAAGCCTCTTCGCCGTTGGTGGCCTCGCTCACGCGGAAGTGGGCCGACCGCAACAGCTCACCGATGTAGAGGCGGCTGCTGGCCTGATCGTCCACCACCAAAACATGATCCGCCTCCGCCAGCTTCGGGTTTAGACGGGGAAAGGGGGTGTGGATCAGGTGGGAGTTCATGGTGGTAAAACCTAGCCTTGCATCGAGTACGAG
>NZ_JANSIO010000160.1:0-3102 GCF_047462195.1 Synechococcus sp. R3-13
GAGCTTATTATTGACTAGAGTCATGCTCCAGCCTATTCCCAAGTTAGCCATCCAGGCGGCTAGGAAAACTCCATCCACTCCACCAACTGGTTACCCCCATAAGCAAGGGGAGTGTCGAACAAAAACATGCGGGTCAAGGACGTGACCGGTAAGATCCAAGCAGGGATCCCCAAATAAAGAAACGAAGTAGAAACCAACGTGCAACATCAAGTTTTGGGGTTAGGCATTGCGGGGCTGGCGGCAGCGCGACTGTTGCGGGCCCAGGGCTATGAAGTGCTGGTTTGGGATGAGCAAGATTCCCCTCTTCTCAGACAGCGGCAGGCTGAGCTCAATCAAGAAGGGATCCCGGTTCGGCTGGGGCAGCCTTTTCAACTGGCCGAAGGAGTGGAGCAGGTGGTGGTCAGTCCGGGCATTGCCTGGGATCACCCGCTGCTGCAGGAGGTGCGTCAACAGGGAATCCCGGTGGTGGGAGAGGCGGAGCTGGCCTGGATCTATCTTGACCACCTACCCTGGGTGGGGATCACCGGCACCAACGGCAAAAGCACCACCACGGCTCTGGTGGCGGAAATGTTCAAGGCGGCGGGGTTGCAAGGGATCCCCTGCGGCAACATCGGCCTGCCCCTGTCGCAGGTGGCTTTGGAAACGCTCCAGGGAACGCTAGAGCCGGACTGGATCGTGGCGGAGCTGAGCAGCTACCAGTTGGAGGCCAGTAGCCGCCTCATGAGCAGTACTCCTGGAGGCCCGCCGCGTATTGGGGTGTGGACCACCTTCACTCCCGATCACCTAGAACGGCATGGGACGCTGGAGCGCTATGCCAGCTTTAAGGCTCGCCTTTTGGATCGGGCCCAGTGGCGGGTGCTCAACGGCGAGGATCCCTACCTGTGCCGCCGCCGGCAGGACTGGGAAAATACCTATTGGACTTCCCTTGTTGCTACCCAAGGCTGTTGTGACCGGGATCCCACCGCAACCCTTGACCTGCGGGAAAACCGCCTCTACATCCAGGGGGAGATGGTGGCGGAGCTGGAGGACTTTGCAGAACGCTGCCCTGGCCAACACAACCTGCAAAACCTGCTCTTGGCGGCAGCAGCAGCACGTCTAGCTGGGCTCCCCAACGCTGCCATTCAAAAAGCCATCCGATCTTTTGCCGGCATGCCCCATCGACTGGAGCGGGTGGCGCAAATCCAGGTGGGATCCACCCCTATCCGCTTTGTCAACGACAGCAAGGCCACCAACTACGAGGCCGGCTGGGTGGCGCTCAACGCCCTTTCCCCACCCATTGTTCTGATTGCCGGGGGAAGGGCCAAGCAGGGGGATCCCGGCGCCTGGTTGCGGTTGATTCGGGCCAAGGTGGCCCGCGTGTTGCTGATGGGGGAGTCTGCCCCAGTGCTGGCAGAGGCCCTCCAGGGGATCCACTATACTGACGTTGAGCTGGTGCCAACCCTAGATGTAGCGGTGGAAAGAGCCTTTGCAGCGGCTTGTTCCCTTTCCCGTCAAGCTCAGAGGTTGGGGAAGCCCGCTCAGCCCATCACCGTTTTGCTGTCTCCCGCCTGTGCCAGTTTTGACCAGTACTCCAGCTTTGAACACCGTGGCAACCATTTCCGAGCCTGCTGCCAAGCCCTTCAGGGATCCCTGGAATGCTGAAGCTCGCTGGCTGCGCTGGCTCACCTTGATCTGGCTGGTGCTGGGGCTGCTGATGCTGTTTTCCGCTTCCTACCCGGTGGCTCAGCGGATCACCGGCGATGGCCTCTACTTTTTCAAGCGGCAATTGCTCTGGGCCGGGTTGGGTCTGGGTTGCTTCTGGGTTCTGGTGCGGATCCCGCTGCGGCGCTGGTTCCCCTGGGCCGGGATCCTCTGCTTGCTGGGAGTTGGCCTGGTGTGGGCCACCCAGGTGCCGGGGTTGGGGGTTTCCCGCCTGGAAGCCAGCCGCTGGCTGGATTTGAAGGTGATCCCTGTTATCCAGCCTTCAGAATTGCTCAAGCCCCTGTTGGTCTTGCAGGGATCCTGGATCTTTGGCCGCTGGTTTCACCATCCCCTCTGGTTCCGCATCCTCTGGGTGGTTATCTTCGCCTTTGCGCTCTTGGGGATCCTCGCCCAGCCCAACCTGGGCACCACGGCCATCTGCGGCCTCACCCTCTGGGCTATGGCTTGGACCGCCGGGATCCCAGCTTTCACCCTTTTGGCCACAGCGGGGCTGGGGATTCTGGCGGCTGTGGTGAGCATTCTCAGCAAAGATTACCAACGGCGGCGCATCCTGGCCTTTTTGGATCCCTGGGGCAATGCCCAAGGGGATGGCTATCAGTTGGTGCAAAGTCTGTTGGCCATTGGCTCTGGCGGCCTGTGGGGCAAGGGATATGGCCTCTCCCAGCAAAAGCTGTTCTACCTGCCCATCCAATACACCGACTTTATCTTCTCGGTGTACGCAGAGGAGTTTGGCTTGGCCGGATCCCTGTTCTTTCTGGGGTTGCTGACCTTCTACACTCTGCTGGGCTGGCGGGTGATGGGGCGCTGTCGGGAGTTGACCATTCGCTTAGTAGCCTGCGGCTGCCTGATGTTTCTGGTGGGGCAGTCGCTGATGAACATCGGCGTGGTCACTGGGATTTTGCCCACCACAGGTGTGCCCCTGCCTTTGTTCAGTCATGGCGGCAGCTCTATTCTGGCAGGGCTGATCACAGCAGGATTGTTGGTGCGGGCAGCCCGCGAAGCAGGGTAAAGTAAGGCTGCATGTTGCCAACCCAGCAAAGGGATCCTTTCACCCAAGCAGCAAACCCAGAGGGCCAGGGATCCCTATTGGATTGGTTAGTCTCTGCTTTAGAGCGGCTTCTTATGCAGCAAAACCAAAGCTGAAGTTGAAACCGAGCCTAGATCCAGCCCATTTCATCCAAAACGAGGGTAAACACCGTCGCGCAACAGGCCACCAACAGCGACACGTAAGCCGGCTGACCGTGGGCAATGCAAACGCCGGCTGCCACCGAAGCGCCCGCAGCTGCAGAAAAGGTACGACCTGCCCAATTGCCTTTGGAGGGTTTGTCAGAAGGATTGAATTTGTTAAACATTTTTACAGCAGAAAGAGGATACAAAAGGAATAAACTTCATTAGGAAACG
>NZ_JANSIO010000161.1:0-2797 GCF_047462195.1 Synechococcus sp. R3-13
CTGCGAAGCAGTCAGGGTCGGGTAGTTTACTCCGCCCCTGTTCTCTTTATTGGCCTGCCCTGGAAGTTTGATATCCTATCGGGGGGCTGCTGTTGAAGGTGGCGGCACTTGCCCTTCTCACCCTGTGAGGCTGTTATCGCTACGTGACGCTTCCGCGTTCGTGACGGCGGTGCGGAGCACTTGCGTGCAGGCGCGACGGAGTTCTGTATGGAAGCAACCCTCTCCATGACCGGTCCACTTCCTCAAGCCAAGGAAGCTGCTCCCCATCTGGAGACCCTGCTGGTGGTGGATGACGAGGATGCCATTCGGGAAACGGTTGCCCTGGCTTTAGAAGAACAGGGATATCAAGTTTTACAGGCCGCCGATGGTCGGCAAGCCCTTGAGATGGTGCATACGGTTGAGCGGCTGGATTTGATGATCCTGGATTTGATGTTGCCCAGCTTGAACGGTTTGGATCTATGCAGGCTGCTGCGCAGGGAGGGCAACACGATTCCCATCTTGATGTTGACGGCCAAAAGTAGCGAAACCGACCGGGTGGTGGGCTTGGAACTGGGGGCCGACGATTATCTGACCAAGCCCTTCGGTATGCGGGAGCTGATCGCCCGCTGTCGCTCGGTGTTGCGCCGGCAACAACTGGCCCAAGCCAGCGATGCCACGGTGCTCCGTTACGGGGATCTGTGTATGTTTACTCAGGAGTGCCGCGTGTTGGTGCGGGGCGTTGAGGTGAGTTTTTCCCCCAAAGAGTTTCGCCTGTTGGAGCTGTTTATGTCCAATCCCCGCCGCGTTTGGACGCGGGAACAGCTTCTGGAGCGCATCTGGGGATCCGACTTCATGGGCGACAGCAAGACCGTCGATGTACATATCCGCTGGCTGCGGGAAAAATTGGAGCTGGATCCCAGCAACCCAGAGTATTTGGTGACGGTGCGCGGCTTCGGCTATCGCTTCGGCTAGTCTTTTTGCTGGCCACGCCACCGGCGGGCAAAAGAGAGCGCCTCGGCACGAGTTTGAATCTGCCCCCAAGCCTGCGCCTCCTGGAGGTCTTGCAGCAACTGGCCTACCCAGGGGCCGGGTTTAGCCCCCAAGCTGTGCAGCAGATCGCGGCCATCCAGCAGGGGCACCAGATGGGCCAGGGGATCCTGGGGGTCTTCGTAGCGTTTGAGCCAAGACTCCAGCTTTTGAGGGTCGCCGCCCGTAGCCACCGCCAACAGCGCCAGGCCACCGAACAGGGATCCCGCCTGTTGATAAAGCCGCCACTGTTGGGCAGGGGTGGGGGAGTCCGTCAGGAGAAGCTGAAGCTGAGGCAGAAGATGGTGTAGCTTTTGGATGGCCCGCATTTCCGCTCGGCTGAAGCGCAGCCGCTCCAGCTCGGTTTCCACCCTTTCTGCCGTTCGCGTCAGCAAGACAGAGTCCTCAGTTCCCGCTGGATCCCACAACAAGGCCGCCAGCACCACTGCCAACAGCCTGCCGCGCCCTTCGCGTGAGGATGTCAAGGGCTGGGCCAGCTCTGCCAGCGTGCGGGGATAGAGCGGTTGCCAGCGCCCGGCCCACTCCCACACGGCCTGAGCTTGAGGGAAGCCCGGACTTTCCGGTTTCAGGTGGGGCAGCCAAGCCTGCAGCAACCCCGCCGCCACCGCCGCCTGTAGGTGAGCCAGCCCTGGGATCCCTGCCTCCAACAGGGCCACTATCTCTGCCCGCACCCGTTCTGCCGCCACATTCGCCAAAAGGGGGGCCCGCTCCCGGATTGCCTCTTGCGTAGCCGGATCCAGCACAAACCCCAGTTGAGCTGCCTGTCGATAACCCCGCAACAGCCGCACCGGATCAGCACTGAGGTTGTCGGGGTGTACCATGCGCATCCGGCTCTGGCGAATATCGGCTTGTCCGCCTGTGGGATCCAGCAGTTGCTCCCGTTGCAGATCCAAGGCCAGGGCATTGCAGGTGAAGTCCCGCTGCTCCAGATCCGCCTCAGGGGTGGATCCCACCTGCAGCCCCACGTCCACGGTCAACTTTGCCAACACAATGCGGGCAATCTGCCGTTCGGGATCCAACACCACAAAGCCCGCCCCCAACCGCCGTGCCACTGCCGCTGCCCAGCCCACGGGATCCACAGCGCACATCAGGTCCAAATCCACCGACGCTGAGGACTCCATCCCACCGTCGCGAGCGGGATCCCCAGCAGCACGGCCCTGCAGCCAAGCCAGGTAAGCATCCCGCAGGGATCCCCCTACCCAATAGCTTTTCTGCGGCAGCCACTCTTGGGGGAAAGGCAGCCGTTGGTAAAAATAGGTCAGCAGCCACTTCGTCAGCAAGGCTTCGCTCGGGCTTAGGGTCATTCCCAGTCAAAACTCCATGAAGATGAGACACCTGAGGTGGTAGGAGAACGCTTCTGGGGGTATGAAGTCAGCGTCCTCGTCTGGTCGCGTCAGCGTTGCAGAGCAACAATGAAATGCCTGGCGTTCTTCCCTACCGCTCCAGCAGCGAGCTGCCCACAGCAGCAGGGACAAAGGCAGGAGCTGCCAAGCCTGGAGTGAGCAGATGAGTCCGCACCAGCGCCGCCAAGCCAGCAATGAACAGAGGGTCGGTATTTAAGGCGGGCACACGGCGAAAATCGGCAATCCCAGCTCGATGAGCCAGTTCCCGATACTCGATGTCAATCTCCTGCAGGGTCTCGATGTGCTCCGACACAAAGCTAATCGGCACCACCAGCAACTGTTTCACGCCTTGGGAGCCCAACTCCAGGATGACCCGTTCGGCATAGGGTTGCAGCCACCGCACCGAACCCACCCGGCTTTGATAGGAG
>NZ_JANSIO010000162.1:0-6107 GCF_047462195.1 Synechococcus sp. R3-13
GGTGGAGCCTTCCTCAAGTGTTGAGAGCTTAGAGCAAGCCCGCCAAGAGCTGCAACAAAAGTTGGAGCAGCACAAGCATTTGACCTTTTGCGTGGGCAGCCATGGGCAGCAAGTGGCGCTGCGGCAAGGGATCCCGGAAGACCAGATCCTGCGAGTAGCCAATTGGATAGGGCCGTTGCTGGTGGAAGCGGCGCTGCGGGGGGCGGAGTCCATTCATTTGATCGGCTACCACGGCAAGCTGATCAAGCTGGCGGGGGGGATCTTCACCACTTCCAGCCACGTGGCCGATGCTCGCTTGGAAATTCTGGCGGCAGCCCTGATCCGGCGCGGAGGAACAGCAGAACAGGCGCGGCAGGTGTTGGAGTTGCGGACAGTAGAGGCAGCGGTGCACCATCTGGATGGCCTTGGCTGGGCAGCACCCGTGATGCAGGAGTTGGCTCGCCAAATCCTGGAGCGAGCCACAGGCTATGTGCAGAAATACGCCAGCCGATCCCTGTTGTTGCAGGTAACCCTGTTCGATCGCCAGGGGCAAATCTGCGCCCAGGTGGGGATCCCATAATGAGGTCATTTCGATTGAGACGAGGACATTGCAATCCCCCCGGATCCTCAACCATTTTTCTCCCGAAGTGTCTTAAGCGCTCCGTGCCGCCAAAGGCAACCACCCCCGGTTCCTCTCCCTTTAGTCCGTGCTCCAAAAGTCAATCCCTCTGCTCGAAACCCGCTGAGCAACGGTGGATCCCGGCCAAGACCACATAGGAGAGCGTTACGGCTGAGGAAGCAGATCCACTTTCCCAGCCACTGCCAATCAGACTCAGGTTGGCACTAGGATCCCACACCTAGTTCCCGGAGATGTTGACACTATCCACCCGCCAGCGAGTGGCCGAGCCGGAAGCTGTACCAGAAGAGCGATAGCGGAAGGCAATGTAAACACGGTTGGAAGGCTGGATCCCAGCCAGAGAAATCGGGCCGGAGTCGACGAAGCTGCCCGTAGAGAGAGTGGGAATCGTCAGAGCAGTCCAAGTGGCTGCATTCACTGCCGCTGGAGTGCCTGCACCGCTGTAGTTGGTGGAGTAAAGAACGCTTAGTTGTTGCGAAGGAGGAAGGCCGTTATCGCTAAAAGAACTCTGATTGCGGAAGGTCAGAACTGGGTTGCTGACGGAAGCCAGGTTCAGAGGAGGAGTGATCAGCCAGTCATTAGCCGGTTGCTGACCGTTGAAAGCGTTGGCCTCGGCAAGGGAGTTGACACAACGCCAGGAACGACTGGTGTCGCCGTCCACATCCACAATCTGCCAGCCGGCTGGAGCAGGGTTGCAGTTATCAAAGCCTTCAGTCAAAGGCAGGTTAACGGAAGGAGGAGTTGGTGTCGGTGTGGGCGTCGGCGTCGGTGTTGGGGCCGGAGTCAGGTTCAAGCCAACGAGCACCGGATCGTGGTCGGAAGAGCGGAAGGGATCGCTGGCGTAGAAGAGGCTCTGCTGAGAGGGACTCTTGAAGCTCAGGGTGTAGTCCAAGCTCACGGGCTCATCAGCGTTGATGTGCCACTTAGCTGAGCCTGTAACTTGGGGTCTCAGACTGCTGTTGGCCAGGGCATGATCCAGAGATCCCCACTGTCCTTGGAAGCTAAAGGAGTAGCTGTTGGGGCTATTGAGGTTGGTGAACCCGCCCGCCTCCAGAGTTTTGATCGGATCCTCCATAGCGTAGGAGTTGAGATCCCCCATAATCAACACATCCGGATCGGTGGAGCCAGTTGGATTGGTGGCGAGCCAGCTCAAGAGTTGCTGAGCGGCCCGGGTGCGGTTGCCGTTGCAATTGCCTTGGAAGGGATCGTTGTCAATAGGATCGCAGGGAGAAACCTTGGACTTGAAGTGGTTGACCACAACAGTGAAGGTGGCGTTGTTGCTCCGCTGCCGGAAGGTTACAGCCAGAGGAGGACGATGGAAGCGTCCGGGGCCTTGGGTGAATTCCCCTGTGTCCAGGAAGGCCGGGTTAGTGCCGGGGGCAATTTCAACCGTAGCTGGCTTGTAGATAAAGCCGTTGGTGATGGCATCGCCGCCCAGGTTGGGCACTCCAACATTCACAAAGGCGTAGGTTCCTGCCCCCATGACCTGGTTGAGCCCGTTCACCAAATCCTGAATGGAACTATTCGAACCGTATCCATCGTTCTCTAACTCGTTGAGGCCTACGATATCGGCATCCATGCGGCGAATAGCCTCGATGAGCTTATCCCGCTGGCGGGTGAACTCGGTGGCGTTGCTGGCTCCCCGACAGGAGGAGTTATTGGGGAAGCAGGCGTTGCCGAAGGTGTTGAAGTAGTTGAACAGGTTAAAGCTAGCTACCCTCAGGGAGCCCCCTACTGAGGGTGGGTTTTGCGGGCGAGGGTTGGTGGCTGTAAACCTGGGCAAGTTGTTGGGATCATTGGGGTGGATACGGTAGTCGATGGTCGCATCCACATCGCCACTGACATTCCGGCCTCGCAACTGGGTCATGATCCCGGTGATGTTGCTGACGCGATCGCCGCCGCGCACAGTGTTAGCCGCGCTCAGGCCACCCGGAGTGGGGTAGATAACCGGATCTGGGTTTTGGGTGAGCAGCCGGTCATCAATGCGAATCCGCTTTCGGTCGTTTTCCGCTTGAATGGCAGCTGCCTGGCTGGGAGCCGCAATTTGCGTAGGAGTGAACAACCGCTCTGTGGCCACACTCAGCTCCCCGTGGCGTCCCAGCAAGAAGGAGTCGGTTACAAACAGGGGCTGATTTCCAAATGTGACCAGCATTCCTTCCAGAGCTTCCCTTTGCTCCGCAGTCAGCGGTAGAGAGATCTGCACTGGGGCCGGCAACGGATTGTCAGAGCTACAGACAGTAAAGCTGGTGACGTTGGAGAGCTGGGTTTGCTGGCGGAACTCAGCAACCGTTCCGGTCACCTGAACCCTATCCCCAAGCCTGACGTTATTAGCTGTGCCACTGAAAACGAAGATGCCATCTGATGTGGCGGGATTCCCGTCACCATCATCTTGTAGGTAGTAGCCCTGGAGATAGGTTTGGCCAGCCACCCCCTCATTTTCAAAGTCTCCTACTACGATTCCAGAAACCGTGACTGTTTGGTTCACCAGGGGGGAAGTGAAGCCAGTGCCCTGGACAGTGCCAACTGGGATCAGGTTGGCGTTGGGATCACAGCCTCCCGGCGTGGGCGTCGGTGTTGGCGTGGCTGTGGGTGTTGAAGTCGGGGTCGGTGTGGGCACAGGTGTAAGTATTGGCAAAAGAGTTCTTCTGGAGCCGAACCCTTGCAGAGAAACCAAAAGCACCAAACCAAAAACTAGCACCGCAATTGATTGGGCAACACGACGCGAAGTAACCCTAGACCACATCTGCTTCACTCCTCCCGAAACTTCAAAGGATCCCGTATTTTTACCGTCTATATGGACTATATGGATACCATCTTCAGGAAGGAATCTGAGTAAAGGGGCAGCTAAGGTACGCTTAAGAAGACAAGAAGTTACCCCCGCCTGAGTCAAAACTCAGCGGAGAACATGGGCAGGCTTTTTCCCCTAATCCCCCAATTCGGGATCCGGTCGTACCCGCACCCCCATCTGGCGCAGCAGACGCAAAGAGTTTTCTGGCCCATCGATCATCTGCTGCTCGTTGATCCAGTAGGTGGCAATGCCCAGGTCTTCTAGAAATCGCACATAGGGATCTGGCGGTGGCCCATCGAAAACGGCGGCCTTCTGAACGGAAAAGCCCTGCTCGATCCAAGGGCCGAGGGCAAAGCGCTCATAGTAGAGCAACTGTCCCACCACTTCCTGCAAAGCCTCTGCCGCATCCTTGTGGTGCAGGAGCTTCACTTCGGCCAAAAGCAGATGCCCGTCCGCCACGGCCAAAAAGTCAAAGGTATGCTGATCCTCCCGGACTTCCAATCCTGCCAGGCGGAACCAGCGGCGAAACTGGTGCAAGATCTCGTTGTGGCGCTCGCTGCGCTCCAACTGACGGCGACGGCGGCGTTCTGCCATCAGCGGGTCTGTCCCGGCGCTGTGAGGGATCCCACTGCTGCGGAACTGGGGCGGCTCATCGGGATCCAAAACCACCTTGCCCCCAGCAGGTTGATGCAGGAGGGGCGGCATCTGGGGCAAGAGTTCTGTGGATCCCCACTCCACCTCTGGCTGCTGAGCCCAGGTAAGCAGGTGTCGATTCAAGGGGTGCTCAGGGTGGGTGTCGAACAACAGGCGCAGTTGAGACTGGCTGAACTGAAAATCCAGACGAAATTGCTCGATGGAGAGGCTGCTCCGCCCCTTTTGCAAAGTTTCTTGGCCAAAGTAAAGCATCACCAAGAGCGGGTAAATCGGCAGCGGACGATGGGAGGGAATGAGCATCGCCCACATGTCATCCGTCCAGTGGGGGAGCAGGATCTCGGCCTGTTTGCCTTTGCCCACCACCTGCAACATTTTGGGGTGTCCCGGCTGCCAGCCACAGGGGTGATCGTCAAAGCCGCAAGTCTGTCGCCCTTGATCCACGCTCAAGGGGTAGCGCCCATCATAAAGGCGGAAAGGACAGAGATCCCGGTCTTCGGCCAAAAAGCGCTCGTCTTGCCACAAGTGGGCCGCCAAGGCATGACAGCCGATCCCTTCCTGGCTGTTGCAGGCTTTGAGCCAGCGCCGTTCCGCCAGTTTCCCGCCCACTTTGCTCGGGGCCAGGGGCCGGATCAAGCCGTTTTCCCCCTGGTTGAACAGAGGCCACACCAAAGGCTCGCCGGTTTCGGGCAAGGTCGGTAAAAGAGGGTGGGTTTTGCTGTAAAACGGGTCGCAAATGCGCTGGGCCACTTGCTGCAAGGGCAGTCCGCGAGGGGATCCCACCCAAGGCAGCAGGGATCCCGATCCGGCCTGAGCGCGGTGATACTGGATGGCCAGAGCCACCTCTAGCCCTATGGGACGGAGTTCCGGCGTGAGCTGCCGGTAGCGCTGCAGCAGCCGGGAAGCCTGCACAAACAGGTCGTAGCGCCGAACGGGAACTGCGTCAGCCATAGTGTTGCAGGAAAAGCTCCCCACTGCCTTGGGCAAGAGCTGGTACAGGCAAGCACCTCCGCCTCAAAAGAGGATACTTTGGCAACCGCCTCTACAGACCCAGACCTTGCCGAGGATATCGGGCCGACACCCCCTCCTCTTGGCACCAGGTCAGTTGTCAGTGTAGTAGAGAAACTCTAGGGCGAGAAGATGCTGCCCCTCGCTTGCAGGTTGTGGGAAGAATGCGCAGCAGGCCCTAACGCCACGGCCACCCAGGAAAGGGAAAGGGGCGCTCTGTCTCTGCATCGCGGTCGTACTCCGTAGGTCGGCCTGTATCCGGCTGAATCACCAAGCTGCCCACATAGTCGGCCTCTCGGTAGACGCGGGCAATTTGATGGTGAATTTGGGCCATGTCCTCGGCGGAGACCACACCATTGTCGGTGGCTTTGTAGAACTGGACCGTGACCCGAATGGGAAAGCGAGGATCCCGCTCGATGTCCAGGTTGTTGATCTCGGTGAAGGGGCCCTCTACCTCTCCATGTCCGATGACAGCGGCTTCTACATTGCTGAGGCCGGCCAGGTCGGCTGCGCGTCCGAAAAACTTGACAGAGATATCCTCAACTTCCCTTCGCGGCGGCTGCCGCTGCTGGAGAGGTACTTGGATCACCATCACCAGGTTCAGGGCTTCTTCTGCCACTTCCGCAGCATCGGGATCCTGAGGGGTTGGGTTGGCGGCTTGCTCGGCCCGAAAATCGCTGAGGCGCTGCCCGGTGAGGCTGGCCCGTTCACCATTTTGGTTGAAGAAAAGGCGCTGGCCCCAAATAGCTTCGCCCACCTTATCTACCTTATCTTCAGTGCGGTTCTCGATCACCGTAATGCTGGTGCCCTCGCGGGTGGCCAAGATTGCCAGCACGGCTGGGTTGCCGGGATGGGATTGGTAGTTGAACAGCACCGGGTTGAATTGAGCGGATCCCTCGGCAGGGATGGGCAAAAAGGCGGCCTGGGCGCTCACCAACACATGGCTATCCCGTGGAGCCAGCAGGGAGTTCCGGTTGCCGGCCCAAGAGCCAGGATCGTGCAAGTAGCGGCACAGATTCCCCAGCAGCTCTCGCAGCGACACGG
>NZ_JANSIO010000163.1:0-1004 GCF_047462195.1 Synechococcus sp. R3-13
GACGTGGCGGAACGGCAGACGCGCTAGACTTAGGATCTAGTGCCGCAAGGCGTAAGGGTTCAAGTCCCTTCGTCCGCATGAGAATCCCCTACTTCCCCAGCCCCTTTCCCCCAAGAGGGCAGAAGTTCCCCCGGTCAACAGCAATGCTGACTGCCTTACGGTCGCTCGCCAGCAAGCCTGGGAGAGCCAAGGTGACAAAGCAAGCTCTCCCGCCGGCTAAAAGCAGACAGGGACACATCTCCCAGGCTAGAAGGCTTCTCGGTCCGCCTGCAGAGAAACTGGACTGGGTTGCTGCCACGAAAACCTTGGCTCTAGGCCGGAAAGATCACCTGCAGAATTTGCTCGGGGGCAATCGACTCCACCTTCCCATCGGCCCCCTTGACCGCCCGAAACGGCCCCTCTGAAGGCAGCAGCCGCAACGGGTCGGTGGGCCCAAACAACGCCACCAGCGGCGTCTGCACCGCCACCGCCAAATGCATGGGAGCGCTATCGGCGCACAACAGCAGCGTTGCCCCACCAATCAAGGCCGCCAGCTGCCCCAGCCGGACAGGACGGCTCACCGGCAGCTCCGGCAGTTGCGCCAGAAAGCCCTCCGCCAGCTGCTCATCCTCTGGCCCCACCACCAGCACCAACGGCAGCTCCGGCCGCTGCTCCCGAAAACCCTTGATGACCTTGACCCAGTTGGCAGAGGGATAGATCTTCTGAATTCCCTTCTCCTGCAACAGCTGGCTGGCCCCCGGATGCAACAGCACATAATCTTGAGCGGCATCCCCCAAAAGGCGCTTGCGTTCCTGCTCTGCCCACTCCAGGTCTGCTTTTTTCAGACGAATCTGGGGCAACCCCGCCGGCGCAGCAATGCCAAACCCCTGCACCAGGTCGTGGTACATCTGGGCAGCATACTGGGCTGGCTTCAGGGGCACCGGGTCGGTCAGCCAAGGTCGCCCCGGCCCCGGCGGCGCATAGCCCACCCGCTTGGGAATGCCGGTCAGCCACAACAACAGCTT
>NZ_JANSIO010000164.1:0-14690 GCF_047462195.1 Synechococcus sp. R3-13
CCCCCCGACCTGACTCAAGAAGGATCCAAGGCCATTCTCAATATTTCTTCGCTTAGGCTTCAATCTTTCGTAAAATTGCGCTGAGATGCTCATAATCATCCCGCAACAGAGAGCTCAACTGCCGACCTGCCTGTAAAAGCCAGTTGCGATCTCGGTTCAGGATTCGGTAAGTCTGGCGGATCACGGCAGCCACCAGCTCATCGGTTGGGATCCCGTTAACCTGTAGCAGGGTGCGCAAAAACTCGAAAGAGCGGCAAAATTCCCTCACTTCCGTATCGGAGCAGAGATAAACCGGCTGGTGAATCTGGGGAGGCCGTGGCGGCAAGTACTGATAGACCCGTCCCCCGCTGACAAAGCCGACAATGGCCGCGCGAAAATCGGTGCGCAACATGGCAAAAATCTGGGGCTGTTGCTCCCGCAGCTCCTGAGGGGAGAGGCCCAAAGCCCTGGCGCGGTGGACGGTGTCGATGGGGGCGATGGCGGCATAGCAAACCACACCATAGATCAGGTTGCCGGTCTCTTCGTCTTGGGAGCGCGTCCAACTGCCGAGAGCAGGCATGGGTGGGAAGGTCAGACGTTCCGGCTCGAAGCACTGGGCCACAAAGGTTGTGGTGTCGGCCTCCACCACTTCTCCAAAAGCAGAGGCAGGCTGGGGGGCTCTCATCGGGATCTCAGACTCCTCAAGGGTTGCTGCTGCAGAGGCCGGCGAAGGGAGGTGGAATTCAGACCCACAGACAAGTCAAGAGAAAATAGAATCTTTCTAGGTTTTAAGACTTGTGAAGATAGGGGCATCCCCTTGCCCAACATTTTGCCCCTTTTGCAACGTTTTGTCCGATCCCCGGACGGCAACTCAGCAACTCAACGGCTTATGAGATCCTCATTGCTAAGAAAGTTAGCCGATTTTGGGGATCCCTGCGTAATATATTTTTTCACACGCTCCCGCGCAAATTCGCCATCCTAAATATTAGCCATTCTAAGTATTGAGCAGTTGGCGAGCGGAGGGAGAAACAATGAATGCTCAGCAACGCGGCCAAATCATCGCTTCTGAGTGGATGATCGACAGCCAAAACCCGGTACACTCCATTTCTCGGCTCAAGCGCCGGGCAACCTATTCCGATGTAACCCTCTGGTGGTTGGTGGTGCAGCTAAACCTGATGGAACAAAACTCTATTCATACCGATCACCGATAGAATGGACGGCGCAAGAACAATCGGCCACAAGAAAATCCCAGCCCAGGGATGTCCCGGATCCCAAACCCAACCTTAAAACTTAAAAAAAACAAAAGAAGAGCTGAATGTTGAGTGGGGCTGCTCCTCAAACACCAGCTCTTCTGGACAGAGAAGAAGTAGATAGAGAAAGACCGAACAAAGGGAAGCCGAGCCCTCGACCTCCTTTCAATCCTCCAGGGGCAGAGCTGCCACCTGGGCCGGTTGCACTGGCGAGGGGAAGAAAGGCCGCTGCACGATTTCAGTTGCCAACACACTGCGCAACTGGGCAGCTACCGCCACCGTTGTGACATCGTAGGTTTGGGTAGCCAGGCGCGGGTAGAAGCCAATGCCGAGAATCGGCAACAGCAGACAGAGGGCCACCGCCATTTCCCGCGGGCGCATATCCCCCAGGTAATCTTCCAAAACCAAGCCGGGATCCTGAGCCCCGTAGAACACCTGACGCAGCATGGAGAGCAAGTAAATGGGCGTCAGAATGATGCCCACTGCCGCCAGCAGGGCAATTCCAGCTTTGAAGGTCGGCGCATAGGCATCGCTGGTGGTCAAGCCCAAGAACACCGTCAGCTCACCCACAAATCCGCTCATCCCCGGCAGCGCCAGAGAGGCCAGGGATCCCGCCGTAAACAGGGCAAAAGCCTTCGGCATCTGCTTGGCCAACCCTCCCAACTTGTCGAGGGCAAGGGTGTGGGTGCGCTCGTAGGTGATCCCCGTCAGGAAGAACAAAACTGCAGCGATCAGACCGTGGGAGATCATTTGCAGCACTGCCCCATTGATGCCCAGCTCCGTAAAGGCGGAGATCCCGATCAACACAAAGCCCATGTGGGCGATGGATGAATAGGCCAAGCGCCGCTTGAGATGGTTCTGACCGAAGGCGGCCAACGCCCCGTAGATGATGTTCACCACACCCAACACCGCCAGCACCGGGGCGAAGTACACGTGGGCTTCCGACAACATGCCCACATTCATGCGGATCAGGCCATAGCCCCCCATCTTGAGCAGAACTCCCGCCAAGATCATGGAAATGGGAGCAGAGGCTTCGCTGTGGGCATCCGGCAGCCAGGTGTGCAGCGGGAAAATCGGCAGCTTCACCCCAAAGGCAATCAGCAAAGCCGCATAGGCCAACAGCTCCAAGGCCAGTGGGTAAGACTTAGCGCTCAGCTCTGCCATCTCCAGGCTGAAGCCCTCGCCGTAGAAGGCCATCGCCAGGGATCCCACCAAGATAAAAATGGAGGCGGCGGCGGTGTAGAGGATGAACTTGGTGGCGGCGTACTGGCGCTTCGGCCCACCCCAAATGGAGATGAGCAGATAGACCGGCACCAGCTCAATCTCCCACATCAGGAAGAATAGAAGCATGTCCTGCGCCAGAAATACGCCCACCTGGGCACCGTACATCAGCAGCAGCAAGAAGAAAAACAAACGCGGCTTATGGGTGAGATTCCAAGCCGCCACAATCGACAGGGTTGTGATCAAACCCGACAGCAACACCAGCGGGAAGGAGAGGCCGTCCACCGCCAGCGACCAGTGGAACCCAATTTGGGGCACCCAGGCGTAGCGCTCCGCCAGTTGCAGAGAAAAGTCCTGCAGGTCATAGTGCCGCGCAAAGACATAGGCCATCAGGCCCAAATCAAAAGCCCCCACAGCGAGGGCATACCAACGCACCCAACGGCTCTGGGGGATCAAGGGGATCCCAAAGGCTGCCAGCAGAGGCAAGAGCACCAGCACCGACAGCCAGGGAAACTCAAGAGAATTGCTCATGACCGGGAATAAATACTCATGCTCGATACCTCAATGATATGAAGCTGTGTAAACAAATGGGAAGCGATATTTACAAAAAAATCTGCGCAATAGCGCAGATCTCGAGAAGGTTTCTCCAATGCCAATCATCGAGGATCCTCAAGGGATCCAGCAGGACAGCACTCCGCCAGGTGGATGGGCCACCCGAGTTGGCCAGAGAACCTTGTGGGGATCCCCCGGCAAGCGACTCCCCCGCTACCGGGGAAGTGGCCAGGATCTACTCGTCTTCGGCAAAGACAAAACGGTGCAGCTCGTCCAGGGTTGGCTCTGGGCTTTCCAGAGCAAAAAGAACCGCGTCCTCAATCACGGCGCTGACCTCCGCGTGGATGGCTTGGAAGTCTGCCTCGGTCATTAGGTTGTGCTCCAGGGCATAGCGTTCCAGTTGCTTGATGGGATCCCGCTGCCGCCAGAACTCTTTTTCCTCAGGACTGCGCAGCTCGTCAGGGTCGGCCAGAGAATGGCCCCGGAAACGATAGGTGATGCACTCCAGCAAGGTGGGGCCTTCTCCGGCACGGGCGCGGGCGATGGCCTGTTGGGCGGCCTCTCGCACTGCTAGCACATCCATCCCATCCACCTGGTAGCCGGGCATGCCAAAAGCCGGGCCCTTGCGGTAGATATCGGTGTCGGAAGTGGCGCGTTCATGGGCCATGCCAATAGCCCAGAAGTTATTTTCCACCACATAGATGATGGGCAACTTCCAGAGGGCAGCCATGTTGAGGCACTCGTAAAACTGGCCGTTGTTGCAGGCTCCATCCCCGAAGAAGCAGGCGGTTACCTGGTCGGTGCCCCGATATTTGGCAGAAAAAGCAGCCCCCGTCGCCACTGGGATCCCTTCGGCCACGAAGGCATAGCCCCCCAAGAAATTGTGCTCCGCCGAGAAGAGGTGCATGGAACCACCCCGACCCTTGCTGCAGCCGGTGGCCTTGCCGAACAACTCTGCCATGACCGCCCGCGGCGGGATCCCGGTGCTGAGGGCATGCACATGATCGCGGTAGGTGCTGCACACGTAGTCGGTGGGCTTGAGCGCCTTGATCACCCCCGTAGAGACGGCCTCTTGGCCGTTGTACAGATGCACAAAGCCGAACATCTTGCCCTTGTAGTACATTTCGGCGCACTTGTCTTCAAACAGGCGGCCCAGCACCATGTCTTCATAGAGAAGACGAGCCTCTTCGGCAGAAATGCGAGCAGTTGTGGAGCGCGAAGTAAGTTCTTGAACCATGCTGCGGTGCAACGAATCAGAGGTATCTTAGGCGGTCAGCAGTGAGCTTTGCGGTTTGCCCATTATCTCATGCTCCAGTCTGCCTGCCACCTTCTCGGAAATCCCATCCTGCAGGGCCGAAAGCGGTTGTTTCGAGGCCAAGGGAGTTAAACTGAAAGGCTAGGGCAAGAGGCGTTTCCATTGCAGCAGCCGCATCAGGACTCCGTCCCGCAAACGCGAATCTTGAACACCAGAGGGGGGGTTTCTTCTGCTCTCGGCTTGGACGTCGATCTGCTGGAGCCGGGGGCAAGAGGTATTTGGCTAGCCAACGTGACGGGGTGCGCCCATGGGAGCCCGTTGGGTTAGCGGTTTTGCGGCGGTGTTGTTTGCGTTGGCGGTCACCCTGCTAGGGGGCTGGTATTTTACTGCAGCCATTGGGCTAATCATTTTTTTGGCCCAGTTGGAGTTTTTTCGCTTGGTGCAAGCCAAAGGCAATGCGCCGGCCATGCGCACCACCATGTTTTCCAGCCAGGTGCTGGTGATTTTGCAGCAGGTGAGGCCGGAGTGGACCAGCCCTGCCTTTATCGTGGCGGGATCGATCATCTGTTTTTATTTGCTCTTTAAGCCCAAGGTGGCCACCATTGCCGATATTGCCACCTCGATTTTGGGGTTGTTCTACTGTGCGTTGCTGCCCAGCTTCTGGATTCGGGTCAGGGCCTTGTCTTTTGCGCAAGGGCTGGGCGAAGGGCTATGGATTACGCTGCTGGCCATTGGCTGCGTGATCGCCGCAGATGTAGGGGCCTACCTGTGTGGTCGGGCCTTTGGGCGCACCAAGCTCTCCATCCTCAGCCCGAAAAAGACGGTGGAAGGGGCGGTAGCCGGGATTGCCGCCAGCATGACCCTTGCGGTGGTTGGAGCCTATTACCTGGGCTGGCCGTGGAGCTGGTTGAGTGGGGGCATTCTGGGGTTTTTGATTGGGTTAACCAGCCTGCTGGGAGATCTCACAGAATCTCTGATGAAACGGGATGCAGGGGTGAAAGATTCCGGGGATCTGATCCCAGGCCACGGTGGCATCTTGGATCGGGGAGACAGCTATGTGTTCACCGCGCCACTGGTGTTTTATTTTATGGAATGGCTCAACGCTTACTCTGGGCTGTAGAGCCATCTCGTAAGCCTGCCAAAACCCAAGAACGCACACCAGTTACAAGTGGAGGAGTCCTCAATTCAAAATGGCTTGGCACTCGGGAGCCTCTAAAAACTCGTCCGGCGAAATGAGGTATCCTGGAGGCGCAGTCACAGGCACGAACCCCTCCAAGTTCAACTCGGTTTCGTCGTAAACCACCAGTTGCCTGAAACTGGCAACAGGATCCCCAGGATCCCCCTCCACCTCGAGAATGCGGGCCTTCTGCTGGATAATCCGGGGGGTTTCTACTTCTAGTTCAGAAGGGGTCAGAGGGCGATCTAGGCCAAACACGAACTCTCCACTTCGACCGACGAGAATTGCCTCCAGGCTACCGGGCTTTCCTGCACCTACAAAGCAAAAAAAAGAGTAGTCAGAGTGCGGGGTAAAATACAGGCCTATCAGGGGTAGTAGAGGCGGCCAGGATTGTTCATCCGGATGAAGGCGAGCACTGAAGCAAGCTTCATAACCTGCCAGAGAGCCTGGTTCAAAAGGCTCCCCACGACAAAGTAGGATGTCTCTCTCTGATCTCTTCCAGTCCTGTTGCGCCAAGGCAGGGATCCCAGGGGATAGAGCCATCAGAGCCATCAGGACCGTTGCCGTCAATGATCTGGACATAACGCCGTACCCAAAGCTGAGGATGGTAGTACCCTAGCTCGAAATCCCTCTCTAGCCGTGTGATTAGGGTCAAGACCGATGGGCCACTCTACCCCGAAGGGCAAAGGGTTGAACTGCTACTCTATAAAGTGATTCATCCTTCTCAGCCGTTGGCCTATTCTCCCCATGACTGCTGCAATTTCCTCTGTCAACCTGCCTAGCCAGTACAACCCCTTCGAGACCGAGCCGAAGTGGCAGCGCTTTTGGGAGGAGAAGGGCTTTTACGTGGCGGATCCCAAGGCGCCGGGAGAGGCCTTTAGCATGGTGCTGCCCCCGCCCAATGTGACGGGCAACCTGCACATGGGCCATGCTTTCGCCTTTACCCTGCCGGATGTGGTGACGCGCTACAAGCGCATGCGCGGCTACAACGTGCTCTGGCTGCCCGGCACAGACCATGCCAGCATCGCCGTGCACACCATCCTGGAAAACCAACTGCGCCAAGAGGGCAAGACCCGCTTCGATCTGGGCCGCGAGGCTTTTCTGGAGCGAGCCTGGGCTTGGAAGGAGCAGTCGCAGGGAGCCATCAAGAGCCAGTTGCGGCGGCTGGGCCTATCCCTAGACTGGACGCGGGATCGCTTTACCCTCGACGAGGGGCTGAGCCGGGCGGTAACCGAGGCGTTTGTGCGGCTATACGAGGCGGGGTTGATTTACCGGGGCGAGTATTTGGTGAACTGGTGCCCGGCCACCCAGTCGGCGGTGTCAGACATTGAGCTAGACGACAAAGAGGTCAAGGGCCATTTGTGGCATTTTCGTTATCCCTTGGCCGAGGATCCCGGCCAGTATCTGGTGGTGGCCACCACTCGGCCCGAGACCATGCTGGGGGATACGGCGGTGGCGGTGAACCCCCAAGACGAGCGCTATTGCCATCTCATCGGCCAGTTCATTCGCCTGCCCATTAAAAATCGCCTCATCCCCATCATTGCGGATGAGTATGTGGATCCCTCCTTTGGCTCCGGGTGTGTGAAAATTACCCCGGCCCACGACCCCAACGACTTTGAAATCGGCAAACGGCACCAATTGCCCTTCATCAACATCCTCAATAAAGACGGCACCCTCAACGAAAACGGGGATCCTTTCACCGGCCTAGATCGCTTTGTGGCCCGAGAAAAGGTGGTGCAGTGGTTTGCCGAACATGGCCTGCTGGAGAAGGTGGAGGACTACACCCACACCGTTCCCCACAGCGACCGCGGCGGCGTGCCCATCGAGCCTTTGCTTTCCATTCAGTGGTTTTGCGATGTCTCGGGGATGGGGGCTCGCTGTTTGGAAGAGGAATACCAACGAAATAGCCCCCGCTTTATCCCTGAGCGCTGGACCAAAGTCTACACGGGCTGGCTGGAAAAGCTGCGCCCCTGGTGCATTTCTCGGCAGTTGTGGTGGGGCCATCAGATCCCGGCTTGGTACCCGGTCATTGACGGCCAGCTCCCTGAGGATCCGCAGGCTTTTGTGGTGGCCCGCAACGGCGAGGAAGCGCTGCTCAAGGCACGGGAAAAGTTTGGCCCAGAAGTTGAGAGGGTAGAGCAGGATCCCGATGTGCTGGATACCTGGTTTAGCTCTGCTCTGTGGCCCTTTTCAACCCTGGGCTGGCCGGAAGAGACCGAGGATTTCAAACGCTACTATCCCAACTCCCTGATGTCCACGGGCTTTGACATCATTTTCTTCTGGGTGGCCCGCATGGCCATGATGGGATCCCAATTTACCGGCCAGATCCCCTTCAAAGATGTGTACATCAATGGCCTGGTGCGGGATGAGCACGGGGCGAAAATGTCCAAAACCAAGGGAAATGGCATCGATCCCCTGGAGCTGCTGGACAAATACGGCACCGACGCCCTGCGCTATGCCCTGGTCAAAGAGGTGGTGGGGGCAGGGCAAGACATCCGCCTGGCCTATGACCGCAAGACCGGCGAGAGCGCCAGCGTAGAGGCCGCCCGCAACTTTGCCAATAAGATCTGGAACGCCTCCCGCTTTGTGCTCATCAACTTGGAGGGACAGACCCCCGCCCAGCTGGGATCCCCTGCCCCCGAAGCGCTGGAGCTGGCCGATCGCTGGATCCTGTCGCGGCTGCACTCCACAGCCACCCAAGTCATCGCCGAGCTGGAAGCCTATGGCCTGGGCGAGGGGGCGCGCCTGCTCTACTCTCTCATTTGGGATGACTTTTGCGACTGGTACATCGAGCTGGTCAAGCCCCGGCTGCGGGGAGAAGACCTGGCTTCCAAACGCGCAGCGCAGCAGGTGCTGGCCACCGTTTTGGAAACCATTCTCAAGCTGCTGCACCCCTGGATGCCCCACATCACCGAGGAGATCTGGCAGCTGCTCACCCAGGTCAATCAAACCACTTCCATCTCTGTGCAGCCCTATCCCACCCCAGATCCCAGTTGGATCGACCCTCAACTGGAGCGGGAGTTTGGCTTGGTGATCCAAACGATTACCAGCCTGCGCAACCTGCGGGCAGAAGCCGGCCTCAAGCCCCAGCAGGCCGTCACCGCCCTCCTGGTTACCGACGATCCCACCCAGCAGCAAATTCTCAGGGCTGCCCAAGCCTACATCCGGGATCTGGTTAAGGCCGAGGCTTTGGAGATTACGGGATCCCTGGCCACGGAGCCCAAACAGGTGGCGGCTGCAGTGGTGGGCACGGTGCAGGTGCTGATGCCCTTGGCAGGACTGGTGGATGTGGAAGCGCTGCGGGCCAAGCTGCAAAAAGACCTGGCCAAGCTGGAAAAAGAGGCCCAAGGGATCCGCGCTCGCCTAGAGAACCCCAATTTTCTCAACCGGGCCAACCCTGAGGTGGTGCAAGCCAGTCAGGAGCAACTGGCGGAGCTGGAAGCCCAGATGAGGTTACTGGGATCCAGGCTGGAGAAGCTGGGCTGAGGTGGCGTCAGCGCAGGTAGGGCAGCGGAGTGTTTGGGCCGGGCCAGTTGGGGTGTGAAGGCAATGTCCCCAGAATTTCGCGAAATCGAAGTGGTGAACCCCTGCTTCTGTGTTAGGATAGAAGCTGAGATTGTTATCGGTTGTAGTGCTCGTTTCTTCTGGTCTTGACGGATTTTCACGTTTTGTATTGGCAGACGGCTCTCCGAACATCTCACCCTTTGTTACTCTCTCTTTCGGAGATCGTCTATGTCGATTTATGTTGGCAACCTTTCCTTTAAGGTGACAGAAGCGGATTTGACCGCTGTTTTTGCTGAGTACGGTTCTGTGAAGCGGGTGCAGATCCCCACTGACCGTGAGACAGGCCGCATTCGGGGCTTCGGGTTTGTGGAAATGAGCTCTGAAGCAGAGGAGCAAGCCGCCATTGCTGCTCTGGATGGGGCAGAATGGATGGGGCGCGACCTCAAGGTGAACAAAGCTCGTCCCCGGGAAGAACGCCCCACCTCAGGTTTCCGCTCTGGTAACGCGAACAGTGGCGGCGAGCGGCGGCGGAGTTTTCAATCTCGCTATTGAAACGCCTGCTGAGGCTTCCCGGTAGCTGGCCAGGGGGCACCTAGGCGCGAGCCGGTCTTGGGCTACGATTCCGGGATCCAGCTGTTTCTCTAGCCTACTTCCATTGTTCCAACAGAGGAGTTGATGAGGGATCCCGATCAACTCCTCTTACTCTTATACTCTTAAGATTCTTCCTTGCTCCCTGAGAGAGGAAAATAAAACGCTTGGCTTGGGTTACGGCGAGTTCGGGGATCCCTCTGGCCAAGGATCTGTCAGGTCGGCGGTCAAGGGATCCCAGTCCCATCCCCAATCGCGGGCAATGGCCTGAGTAATCCCCAGTTGTCCGTGGCCGGGGTAGCGGGCCAGCGCTACCACCAGATCGATAAGCTGCTCGCCGGCAGGGATTCGACCAAAGATGTGCAGCCCATCGCGAATCTGAGATTCTTTTAGCTCGCAGAGATAGCCATCCAGGCGATTCCAATCTTCTTCTTTTTCCAAGTTGAACTGCAGGTCTAGATGCTCGGCTCGAACCAGCTCCTGAATCTGGGCGCGAATCAGGGGACAACGACTGGGATCCAACTGTTGGGCCTGCACGTACTCATCCATCAGCCGTTCCAAATCCGCCAGGGGGCCGTACAGCTCGGCGCGGGTAAGGGGCGGGGTGAGGTGGTCGATAATCACTGCCTGGGCTCGCCGCTTGGCCTGGGATCCCTCTCCTGGGTCGTTGACGATGAAGGGGTAGAAGTGGGGCATTGGCCCCAGAGCAACCTCCGGGTAGCAGGTGGCGGAAAGAGCGGATCCCTTGCCGGGCAGCCATTCCAAGTTGCCGTGCTTGCCCACATGCACCACCGCTTGAGTGCCGAAGACCTGCCGCAACCACAGGTAAAAAGCCAGGTACTCGTGGGGGGGGACCAGATCCGGGGCGTGGTAGTTCAACGAGGGATCCCGGTCGTAGCCCCGCGGGGGCTGGATGCCAACAAAAACGTGCCCCAACTGGAGACCGGCGATGGGGATGTTTTGGGCGGGCGGATTCCCCCATTGCTGAATGAGGTTGGCTTGGATGGGCTCAGGCAAGCGGGCAAACCACTCTCGATAAAGGGCAGCAGAAAGGCATTGCCGAGCCGGGCGCAGGGATCCCAAGGGGTCGTAGGTCTGGCCTTCGGTTAGCCAATGGATGAGTTCATCTCCAGTCTGGGGCAGGGGATCTACTGAGTAGCCAGCTCCCGCCAAAGCTTTGAGAATTTCCACACAACTGGCAGGGGTATCCAGACCCACCCCATTGGCCAGTCGCCCGTCCCGACTGGGGTAGTTGGCCAGGATCAAAGCCAGTCGCCGCTGGGAAGGGGGGGTACGCCGCAATTTCACCCAGTTGGCCGCCAAATCGGCTACAAACTCCACCCGATCCGGCACAGCCACGTAGGCCACCACCTCCGTTTGCAACCGGGGATCCCGCTGTTGAACCGCCTTGAAGGAAACGGCGCGGCTGATGATGCGCCCATCCACCTCCGGCAAAGCCACATTCATGGCCAGATCCCGCGCTCCCAATCCCCGCGTGGAGTTCTCCCAGCTCTGCCGGGATCCACCGCTGAGGATTACCTGCAAAACAGGCACATCCAACTCCTGCCACAGCCTCACGTCGGGCTGGTGGCTGTCCAACCGCGCCAGAGAAAAGCTGGTGGTGTTGAGCAACAGGTCAATCTGGCTGCCAAAGTGATCCCGAATGGCCTGGGGCAAGTCGGGATCTTGAAGGCTGTAGGTGTAAAGGCACAGAGGCTGCAGCCCCCGCTCCACCAAGGCTTTTGCCAATTGATCCACCGGCTCTGTATTCCCCGCCAGAACATGGGCCCGGTAGAGTAAAATCCCCACCTTGGGAGCTTGGGGATCCGCCAGCGGAGCTATGGAGGGTTGATAGATCCCAAGACGAGGCAACCCTTGTGGATCCGGCGCCGAATATTGGCTCCCTAGGAACTCCCCAGCCAGCAACAGCAGACAGGCAGCCACATTCTCCGCTCCCCCCTCCAGCCAGTACCGCCACACCCGATCCGCCACCGCCAGGGGCACAGTGGAATGGCTCACCAAATCCCAGTCGGGGCGATCGTCCCCAGGAATGACGATTAGGGTGGATCCCTCCTCGGCGGCCACCTGCTTGGCTACCTCCAGGCCATAGCTCCAGTAGGCCCTTCCCCCCAACAGGCGGATCAAGATTAGCCGGGCCTGCCGCAGCACCTTCTCGGCGTAGTCATCCAGGCTGAGGGGCTGTTGCAACTGCAGCAGATTAGCTGCCCGCACCGCCGGAAAATCGCCGGGCAACAGGCGCAGGGCTGCGCTCAAGGCCGTGAGATCCGTATCGGCTGCCGAAAGGATAACGATGGGAGCGGGATCCTGCTCCAAGAAAATGACGCCGGATTGGGAAGGATCCCATCCCCCTGGCAAAGCAGCTATTCGGTGCATAAAATCCTAGCCTAGTTCACCCAATCCGCTCGCTCCAGACGATACACCATACAATCATCCTGGCCAAACTGACGACGTTCCACAGGCTTAAATCCAAGTCGCTCATAAAATCGTCGGGCACGGGTATTGCTCACCAAGGGATCCACCAAGACCGCCTCAACCTCTGAGGCAGCAAAGCATTTACTCAAAGCTAATCGCATCATTTCGGTTCCATATCCCTTACCCAGATAGGATCCCTCTCCGATCCAAATGTCGATAGCGCGCAGATGAGGAGATACCTCGCCCCAGTAGTGACTTTCCTCTTGGGCAGGATCGATGATCTCCACATAGCCAATCGGGACACCATCCACCTCGGCAATCAGTTGCTCCCTCCAGGAACAGCTCTTGCCCAACTCTGTTTCCCAGCCCCAATCATCATTGGGATTAGAGGCAACAACATGAGGTTCTTGATCCCAGCCCTGTAACAGTGCCAAATCTTCGAGGGTGGCAAGGCGGAACTTTACAACAACAGACGACATTTCGCTGACAGTCTCGTAAGGTTTTTGTGGAGCTGGAGAATCCATGAGAGAAGCGTACCTTTGGCAATAATGGTTTTTACAATCGGATGCAACAGACCCAACAGCAAAGCCAGCCCCACCGCTGCCCCTGCTACCCAACGACCAGCCTTTACGTGTTCTTGTCCCACTAAACAAAAGAATGGGTTTGAGCTAGCAACCGATTAAGCTACTTGTGCCCTAGGTTCTGCACCCGAAAGAGTCGCTGCAAAACGCGGGGAAAAACGCAGGGCTGCCTGCACAAACTCTTGAAAAAGGCGAAAATGCTCGGTTTCTTCAAAGGTGAACTCGGGATGCCACTGCACGGCAACCGCCCAAGGGTGAGTTTCGTGTTCGATGGCTTCAATTAACTCGTCTGTAGAACGGGCAGCCAAACGCCAACCTGAGGGCACATCGCGGATGGCCTGATGGTGCCAAGAGACCACAGAGATTTCTTCTGCGCCGACGATTTGGTGTAGCCGTGTGGAGCGGATCAGGCTGACATTGTGGCGAATGGGCTTGCGATCAGCGGGGTTGAAGTGATCCAGCTCGTCGTACACATCAGGCACATGGGGGATCAGCTTGCCGCCACTCACCACATTCAGCAACTGCATCCCTCGACAAATGCCCAAAACAGGGATCCCTTGCGTCATTACTGCTTCAGCCAAGGCCACCTCAAATCGATCTCGCTCCGAGTTGACATAGCGCACCTGGGGATGTTGCGGATCTTCTCCGTAGGTGCTGGGGCAGAGGTCACCGCCACCGGTCAACACCAGGCCATCCACCCAAGACAGCAAAACCTGGGGCTCGCTTTCGCCTGGGGGAAAAAGAACAGGGATCCCTCCGGCAGCACGAATGGCATCCACATAACGGCCTGGCGCTACAAAGTCTCCCTCGTCATTGCGGTTGCGGGTGGTAACGCCGATGAGCGGTCGATTTGAAAAAGGGGATGTCCGATTCATCCTTCTACGATAGCCTCATTTCCCAATGTTGATGGTGCTATGCCTACGGCAGAGGAACCGCACCACTGTCCTGAGCAGAAAAATCCAAAGTTTTCCCCCGCGATAGGAGTTAAATCTCGTTGTTGCGCAACGCTAACGCAAAGGGATCCCAGAAATCGCCGAAGCCATTAACCTTTCCCAAGGAAATAGCGGCGGCTGATCCCTTGGGCCAGCAAGACGAACAACACCAGGGATCCCTGAATCACGCCGGCCAGAGAAGACTCCAATTGTAAAGAGAGAGGCAGTTGCAAGCTGCCGATGTTGAGGCTGCTGAAGAAAAAGGCAATCGGCAAGATCAGCAGGGGGTTAAAGCCCGCCAGCATCACCACCAACAAGGCCAAGAAGCCCAAATTGCTGGAGATATTGGGGATGAGGCGATGGAACAGGGCCAACACCTGCAAGGCGCCCGCCAGCCCTGCTAGGCCCCCACAGCAGGCAAAGGCCATGAGCAACCTGCGGGTAGCCGGGATCCCCAACCGGAAAGCAGCTACAGGGTTTTTCCCCACCGCCCGCAACTGCAGGCCGAAGCGAGTGTTGCCCACCACCAGCACCGTCAGGGCCAAAGCCAACAGGGCCAGCAGCAACGCCACCGGACTGGCCTCTGACCGCCCCCAGGTGGGCAACCACAGACGGGGATCCAACACTTCCGTCCCGCTCATGGAAGCCACCCCCGGCCTTTTCCAAGGGCCGAAGATCAGGTAGAGCACCCAACCTTGGGCAACAAAATTCAGCCCCAGCCCAGCGAAGATCTCGTTGACCCGCCCCCACACATTCAGGATCCCAGCCAACAGGCCCCAGCCCGCCCCGCCCAGGATCCCGGCCAAAAGCGCCAAGGTAATGGCCAGTGGCGGCGGCAACCATCCCGCTTCCAGACGCACCAGAAACGTGGCCGCAATTGCCCCGACCACCATTTGCCCTTCGATGCCCAAGTTGTAGAGACCGGCAACAAACGTAAACACCAGCCCACAGCAGCAGAGGACAAGGGGAGCCAGCGTTGCCAAAACCCGGCCAAACTGAGCTTCAGTGCCGAAGGCCCCCTGCCACATGCTGGCCGCCACCTGGAGAGGTGAAGCCCCCGCCAGCAGGATCACCCCCGCCACAAATAGCAGCGCTGCCAGCCAAGCCAATCCCTGGATTACCCAGGTACGCTCTAGAGACACCCACGACCGGCCCGATTCCGCTATTCCCGCCATGCTTTAACACTTCCTAGGTCGTGTTGATCTTATGTTAGGATAG
>NZ_JANSIO010000165.1:0-12369 GCF_047462195.1 Synechococcus sp. R3-13
CCGCTTAGCGGTCGGAGCCGGGTAGTTTACGGGTATAGCACCGGACACTAGACTGCTCTATGCACCAGCACCAGTTGCCCATGCCGATTGCAGCTTGCCCATCAAAGGCTGGGGTAGCTCGGGTAGATTTGGCCTAACAGGGCGTTCCGGCATTCGAGGTAGTTCAGGTTCCGTTGGGCGCTCCGGCATCTGTGGCGGCTCCGGCTCCAGCGGACGGGCAGGCATCTGTGGCGGCTCAGGCTCCGGCGGGCAAGGTGGGAGATCTGGCCCCCTCAGGAGGAGAGCAATCGGCTGGGGTAAAACAACGTAGGGATAATAGTCTTCCCGAACGTACCTTAAGATGGGATGCGAGTGCCTGTCGTGATCTTGCATGCTTGAGCCTCCAGATAAGTTCCCTTGGAATCCAGATAAGTTCCCTTGGAATCCAGTTTGAAAAGACTTTGGAAAAGGGATCTTCAAAGAGGCCCTTGAAGGGGTAGGAAGCAAGCAAATGCGCGAACCGACGTCGTGGCCTGTCTACATTGTCGGGGCTGGCCCCGGGGATCCGGAGCTGATTACCCTGCGGGGGCAAAGACTGCTGGCGGAAGCCGATGTAGTGTTCTACACAGGTTCTTTGGTGCCAGAGGGAGTGCTGGCCCATTGTCGCCCTGGGGTTGAGGCCATTGACACCCGCTCCTTCACGCTGGAAACGCTGCTGCCGCAAATTGTGGAACGGGTCAAGGCGGGGCGGCGGGTGGTGCGGCTGCAGGATGGGGATCCCTGCCTTTACGGCGCTCTGCACGAGCTGCTGATCCGGCTGGCGGAGGCAGGGATCCCTTTTGAGATCGTGCCGGGAGTAAGCGCCTTTCAATTGGCAGCCGCCCGTTTGCAGGTGGAGTTGACCATACCCAAGTTGGTACAGACGATTATCCTCACCCGCGCCAGCGGTCGCACCCAGGTACCGGAAGCAGAAGCCCTGGCCAGTCTGGCAGCCCACCGCGCCTCTTTGTGTCTATATCTGAGCGCCCGCCACGTAGAACAAGCGCAGGCAGATCTGCTGGCTCACTACCCCGCCGATACCCCGGTTGCCGTTTGTTATCGCTTGGGTTGGCCGGACGAACGAATCTGGCTGGGATCCCTGGCCGAGATGGCCGCCCTCACCCGGCAAGCCGGCCTAGAACGCACGGTGCTTTACCTCATCAGCCCTGCCTTGGAAGGCTTGTCAAGCTCAAGATCTGCCCGCTCGCGGCTCTACAGCCCTGACCACACCCACCTTTTCCGTCGCAAAATGGGCCAGCAGCCCCGTTTGTAACAGGCTCTTTCAGTATATTGACGGACTCTGGCAGATAGAGCACAATGAGGCAGCGAGATGAAGTCAGAGGCCTGGACTTCTGGCGAGGGGGTACTCGTTTTTGCCGAGAGAAGTGGAGCCCTTTTGAATTGGAGTTGTTGCAAGACTACTTTTTCACCCTTTAACTTTATGAGCTCTAACCTTATGGCTGACTCATCTGCCGCTCACAGCGTGGAAACCCTGATCAAGGCTCTGCAGAAGGCCCTTGCCCCTCTGCCGACCCGTTCGGCCCTGGAGCAAGATGTCCTTTACCTCATGGTGGATCTCCCACAGCAGGGGATGTTTAGCCGCTCTATGGTGTTGCATCGGGTTGCCGGCCAATTGGGGAGCTTGCCTGTGCAGGGAGTTAGCCAACTGGTGGTGTACGGTCGGCTTCAGGGGGAAA
The DNA here is from genome assembly GCF_047462195.1 of Synechococcus sp. R3-13. Classification (NCBI taxonomy): domain Bacteria; kingdom Bacillati; phylum Cyanobacteriota; class Cyanophyceae; order Synechococcales; family Synechococcaceae; genus Synechococcus; species Synechococcus sp. R3-13. Next base: position 1,716 of record NZ_JANSIO010000165.1, read on the forward strand.
CACAGCCGCAGTGGAAAAAAGTCTTCTACTTGTCCTCTGGGGAAAGCAGTGCCGATGCCACGCAGATTGTATTACCGGGCACCAAGATTTCTGAGATCAAGGTGCTGGAGGCCCAAAAACCTGTTGTGGATCCCGACCACAACTCCGATTTTCGCAAAGTTAAAACTCTGGGGGCACCGGTTCCCAAAATTCAGAAAGAGCGCTGGCCAGAAGCGGCTCCAAGCCAGGCCTCGGTTGGCCATGCCCCTTCCCAAGACGGGATCCCGACCCCTCTGCCTACAACTGCTCGCCCCAGTTCTCCTATCGACGTTCTGGCCAACTTTCCGACACTTGATCAATGGTTGCACAGGCCTGCTCTAAGGCCCTTCTTGGGGGGAGCTCTGGCTTTGTCTCTCCTGGTGGGGGCCGGGTTGGTGATGCATTCCTTCCGGCAGCCCGATGTCCCTGCCCGAACCAGATCGCTGGGGCTGGGGATCCCGCTGTTGATCTTGGCTGCAGGGGGGGGCTGGCTGGGTTGGCAAGGTCGGCGTGTCGATGACACCCTTGAGCGAGAAGAGGGATCCCAGGATCCCTTTACAGAAGGGCTGTCCTTTTTACAGGCCAATCAAATGCCTGAGGCGGTGGAGCGGTTTCGGGAGGCCGTGCGGCAACAGCCGAATCATGTCGAGGCCCACGTTGAGCTGGCCCATCTGTTGGCAAAAACTAACCGACTGCAGGAGGCATTGAGCCACTACCAACAGGCCAAACGCCTGAACCCGAACTGGAGCGGCATCAACACCCACCTGGTGGAAACCCTGAAGGCCCTGGCGCGGCAGTGGTTGGCCCAGCATCAGCCGGATGAAGTCTTGATCCATTTGCCCGAAGCGCTGCCCCTCACCCAGGGATCCGCTCAAGCCGAGATCTTCAGCCTGCTCGGCCAAGCCTGGGCAGAGAAGGGCAACTGGGCACAAGCGTTGGCCCAGCAACAAAAGGCCCTGGGGTTGGATCCCCACTTCAGCGAGGCTCATCTCTGCATTGCTCAAGTTCGCCTCAAGCTGGGGCAATGGGACGAGGCCATCGATTCCTGTTGGGCTGCTTTGGAGTTGAATGATCGCCTGGGCCTGGGCCACGCCGTGATGGGACAAGCGCTGATGCGCAAAGGTCAGTTAAAAGCGGCAATAGCAGCCTTCCGAACTGCCCTCAGCCTGGATCTCAGTCCTGAGTTGGCAGCCGCTGTGCGGGTGGATCTGGGTTTGGCAATGGTACACGCAGGCCATCTGGCTCAAGCCAGCCAGGAGTTCAGCCAGGTGATCTTCAATGGCCAGTTCAAAAGACAGCAGGCTCGCGCCTACTACGGCTTGGGCCTGGTGTTGGCAGGCCAAGAGCAATACAGCGAAGCTGTGAAGAACTACCGGCGGGCTTTGGAGCTGGCCCCCGATCTGCACGCAGCGATGGCCGCCATTGGCCTAGCCTACCTGGGCCCCAAACAACGGGATGCCTCTGGGCGCAAGTTCATCCAGCCCCAACAGTTGCAGCAGGCTATACAGCAGTTTGAACAGGCTTTGAAAGGAGACCCAGATCTGTCCGAAGCTCACTTTGGCATGGGAGAGGCGTCGCGCATTAAGGGGGATTTGACCTCAGCGGAGATCAGCTATCGACGGGCCATTCGCAGCAATGGCAGCTATGGAGCAGCTCACTATCGCCTGGGATCCATCCTTGCCCGCCAAGGCAAGCTGGATCAGGCCATTGAACACTTTCGCTCGGCTTTGGAAATCGCTCCCAACTTCTCCGAAGCCAGAGGGAGGCTGCAACGGCTTCTCTCCAAGCAAACGGAAGAAGCGCATACCGACCTACTCCCCCTGTAGAGGTGGGATAGGATCTTGCGGTTGAGGTTCTTTCAATCCAAGCTCAACCCATGACACCAACGCCAGGTTGGGTAGTCAGCCCTGCAGCCGCCAGCCAGCTCATCGAACAAGGGGCAACGCTTCTGGATGCACGCGGTGCGGAATTGCAAGCCGACGGGATCCTGAAGGGTTCAATTCCGGTGAACTGGACGGAGTTTACTCAGCCAGAGGCTGCAAACAGCGGCAAGCTGTTGGCAGATGATGCCCTTCTCACCGAAAAGCTGCAAGGCATTGGCGTGTTTCGGGAGCGTCCGGTGGTAGTTGCTGCCGATCCGCTACAGGGCTGGGGAGAAGATGGCTGGATCGTTTGGATGTTGCGCAGCTTGGGTCATCCCCAGGCAGTCATGGTGGACGGGGGCTATCCGGCCCTGGTGAAGGAGGGAGTGCTGACCACAACCCGACAAAGCGCCGACGAACCGCAACGGGGCGATTTTGTGGTGCAGCGAACCGACCGGTGGAACATCGACCGGGACACCCTGCGGGCCAGCCTTGGCTCCAACCGTGTGGCCATCCTCGACAGTCGCGAAGCCCAAGAATACGAGGGAGCCACCCCCTATGGTGAGGCACGTGGCGGACACATCCCCGGCGCTGTGCATCTCTACTACAAGGAGCTGATGGATGCGGCGGGATCCCTGTTGCCGCCCGCTGCAATTCACGCCCGCCTGCAAAAAGCCGGGATCTCTCCAGAAGCCGAGATCATTGCCTACTGCACAGCTGGGGTTCGCGCCGCTTGGGTCACGGTGGTTTTGACCCATTTGGGCCGGCAGGCCAAAAGCTATTCCGGTTCCATCCTGGAATGGGCAGCCGGGGATCCCCAGGAGTTCCCGCTCCAGCCATGAGGGGATCCCTGCCCACTGTGATCTTGGCCGGATGTGGCTATGGAGCCATCGACGCCTTGCGGGCGCTCAAAGGGCAGGCACGGGTGATCGCCATCAACCCCTATCCCTACAGTGTCAATTCGGGCATGTCCACACGGCTGCTGAGCGGTCGGTTTTCTCTGGAGCTGGTGCGGATCCCTTTGCTGGAGCATATTCAAGCCAACGGCGCCCAGTTTTTGCCGGGGCGAGTCACCCACATCCAACCCGAAGCTCGAACCCTGACCCTGGAGAGTGAAGCCGGGATCCAAACTCTGGCCTACGACTATCTGTTGGTGAATGTGGGCCGGGAGTTGCGCCCCATCGATGGGATCCAACATGCCTTTACCATTCGACCGGCAGAACAATTGGTGGCCGCCCAAACCTGGATCCGGCAGTGCTGGCAACGGGCAGCCCAGGGGGATCGGACGCCGGGCCTGCTGACCTTTGTGGTAGCGGGAGGAGGCTGTACCGGCACAGAGCTGATGGGGGAACTCTACGATCTTTGCCGGGAAATGAGCGCAAAAACAGGGATCCCCTTGGCTCAAGCCCGGCTGATCTTGATCCATCGCCAGGCCCATCTGGTCGAGGGTTTCTCAGAACCCTTCCGCCGTGCTGTGGAAAGAGAAATCCGCCGCTTGGGGGTGGAAATCTGGGCCGGATGTCAGGTGAAAGCCTTTGGGCCGGAGCACGTGTGGCTCTCGGATGGCACCGAGTTGATGGCTCAGACTCGCCTGTGGGCAGGTGGCTTCCAGGCGCCGGCCTGGTTGAGCACCTGCGGCTTGCCGACAGGGCCGACGGGATCCCTGCTCGTGGACAAATACCTGCGGGTGCAAGGCTCAGAGCACATCTTGGCGGTGGGGGACTGCGCTGACTTTGTTTGGGGATCCCGCCTCTTGCCCAAGATCGGCGTGTACGCGGTGCGCCAGGGGCCAATTGCAGCCCAAAACCTGCTGCGGCTCATCCGCGGCCAACCTCTGATCCCCTACCGACCGCAGGCCACGGTTTTTGTTTGTGTAACGGTGGGGAACCGCGTTGCCGTTGCCGAGAAAGGCAGGCTGGTCTGGCGCGGCTATTCAGCCACGGTGCTGAAGAACTTTTTTGATTGGCTGTACATGCGCAAACTTAAGCCCCTGCGCTGGCAGGAGTTTTTCTACTGACTCAAGCTCTACCAAGAACGGGGTTAAGATCAAAACCAGATGGGCCAGGTCGGGCTCGCTTCCCAAATCCTGAATATCTGAGAACTATGGCTATTCCCGGCGGCAATGGGCTATGAGCGGATCGACTTTTGCCGACCGGCCAGAGCAGCGACCAACCAGGAGCAACAATGCCTCTAGATAACCTGCGCGGACTCTATCAGCAAGTCATTCTGGAGCGGTACAAAAAGCCCCACAACTTCGGCAGAGTGGATCCCGTCCACCGCCACCAGCGCGGCCACAACCCCTCCTGCGGCGACACCATCGACCTCACCTTGCAACTGGATCCCAGCCAGGAGCGGATTGTCGATATCAAATTCGAGGGGGCAGGCTGTGCCATTGCCCTGGCTTCTGCCGATCTCATGGCGGATGCGGTGCGGGGGCGCACCATCCCCGAAGCTCTGCAGTTGGTGGAGCGTTTCCAAGCCATGATGCGCGGTGGCGAAGAGTTCCCGCGGGAGCAACGGGCTTTGAACGCCATGAAAGGGGTAGCCCAATTCCCGGTACGCATCAAATGCGCCAACCTGGCCTGGCATGCACTCAAATACGCGCTGGAATCCCCCGAACCCCAGGCTGATGGGTCGGCTTTTGTGAGCAACGAAAACACCGACTAACTTTCCCCAGTTTTACCCTTCTCCCTCGCTACCCTGGGCAAAAGCCTTTCAAGGCTTGCGCAGATTGTTGGTTTCCCAGCTCTGCCCAGGAGCAAACGATGTCGCAGCAGGTGTTGATCGTTGAGGATGATCCCAGTCTTGCTTATGTTCTCAGCCTGTTGCTGGAGCGAGAGAATACAGAGTTTGTGGTGGTTGCTTCGGTTCCCGGTGCCATCAGTCACTGCCAAGCCTCACGACCGGATCTCATCATTCTGGATTTGGAACTGGTTGGCGACGAGGGGTTTGCCCTGCTGGATTGGCTGAACAGGAATCCTCCCGCCAAGCCCATTCCCGTCTTGATCTACACGGCCCGCGATGTGGAGCACCCAGAGCGTATCCGCTGGCAATCTCAAGTTACCGAAATCTACGTCAAAGGGCGCATCAGTCCGACAGAACTCCAAGAACGGGTACACCAACTCTTGGCTGAAACAACATGACCCATCGTCTGCTGATCATCGACGACGAACCCGATATTTGGGAAATGACCCAACTGATCCTGGAAAACTTGGTCGGCTGGCAGATCTTAACGGCGGGATCCGGCCCAGAAGGGATCCAAATCGCTATCCGAGAGCAACCCGAGGCCATCCTGCTGGATGTGACGATGCCGGGGATGGATGGCCCCACCACCTTGGCCCATTTACGAGCTTTGCCGGAAACCCAAAGGATCCCCGTGATCCTTCTAACCGCCAAAGTCCGGGATCCCCAGGATGCCTCTCTTGCTCAGCTTGGAGCCAATGGCTTCATCAGCAAGCCCTTCAACGCCGCCACCCTGGCTGCGGACATCTGTGCTCTGCTGGGCTGGGATCCCTGACTCAACCCTGAACCTGCCCCAAAGACCCCTGGGATCCCGCCGATATCCGCCAAATCGCGTAGAAGAAACGTACAAATTGCCTAGGTAAGTCTTCGGTGTTTCTCTGTATTTTCCCTGATCTCCAAGCTATGATGGGCGCGTGAGCGTTAGAAATACGGAGGAACACAGATGCAAGCCGGTGTGGATCCAACGCTGGACTACCGTACTTACCGCATAGCGGCCCTATTGAGCGAGAGCTTCTCTTTGGGAGCGCTGCTGGGAGTATCCCTCAAGTGGCAGAACGATGTCTCCTCCGTGAATGAGCCGCGGCCCAGGGCTTCCCATCTTTCCCTGCAGGACATCGAGCAGCGCTACCTCACCTCTTGGCAAAGATAGTCTTCTCCCTTCAAAAACCATCTCTCAAACAGAACCAGCCATGAATACAAGTCTTGACTCTGTTACTCTGCCCTCCAGCATCCAAGAAATCGTGGAGCAGGTGTTCCGCAGCAGCTTCCTCAGCTTGGACCAAGAGAACCGCATCAATGAGCTGCTCTTTCAGCGGCGCTACTCTGAGGCTGACCTGGAACTGTTGGACTGCCTAAGCTTGGCGTTGCTGAACCATCAAATTGAGACGGAAAAACGTTCTGCGGCAAAAGCTGCCTGACCCCCAAAACGCATCAAGTTCCTCCAAAGCAAAAGGGGATCCCAGCTGGATCCCCTTATTTGTCCAATCTGAGTCCAGTGACCTAGCTGATCTCCAAGGAAAACCCTGGAAGCGCCCCGGCAAGCATTCCAGAGTTCTTGCAGGATGTGGGGACTAGACCGCAACGGTCTTCTTCACCTGAGCCGCCAAAGCTCCAGAAGCATACTTGGCTGCCATCTCATCCAAGGTAACCACCGGAACTTTGGTGCCATGGCCAGCACAGCCGAAGGCAATGTAGCGCTCAGCACAGACTTTTTGCATTTCCTTGATGGAAGGCTTGAGGAAGTGGCGGGGGTCAAACTCTTTCGGATTCTCGGCCAGAGCGCGGCGCACGGCAGCTGTGATGGCCAGGCGGTTGTCGGTGTCGATGTTTACTTTGCGCACTCCATTTTGGATGCCCCGCTGAATTTCTTCCAGCGGCACACCGTAAGTCTCGGGAATGGAGCCGCCGTATTCGTTGATGATGTCGATCAGCTCCTTGGGCACCGAGGAGGAACCGTGCATCACCAGGTGCGTGTTGGGCAGGCGGCGGTGGATCTCAGCAATGCGCTCCATGTCGAGGATGTCACCAGTGGGCTTCCGGGAGAACTTGTAGGCGCCATGGCTGGTACCAATGGCTACGGCCAGCGCATCCACCTGAGTTCGCTCCACAAAGTCCACCGCTTGGTCGGGGTCGGTGAGGAGTTGGTCATGGCTGAGCGCCTCTTCCGCGCCGTGGCCATCTTCCGCTTCCCCACGGCCCGTCTCCAGGGATCCCAGGCAGCCCAGTTCCCCTTCCACACTCACCCCGATTGCATGAGCCACTTTCACCACCTCGGAGGTAACGGCCACGTTGTACTCGTAGCTGGCCGGGGTCTTGGCATCTTCCTTGAGGGATCCATCCATCATGACGCTGGTGAAGCCATTGCGGATGGCGGAATAGCAGGTAGCCGGGCTATTGCCGTGGTCTTGGTGCATGGCGACGGGGATGTGGGGGTAGGTCTCCACTGCCGCCAGGATCAGGTGCCGCAGAAAGTTCTCGCCCGCATACTTGCGTGCCCCTCGAGAGGCTTGCAGGATAACGGGGCTGTTGGTTTCATGGGCTGCCTGCATGATTGCTTGGATCTGCTCCATGTTGTTGACGTTGAAGGCAGGAATGCCGTAGCCATGTTCGGCGGCATGATCCAGCAGCGTCCGCATTGCAACGAGAGCCATCGGTTACCTCCTGAGGTGCTGACCTAGTGCGTATGAGATTTGCTTACCGTTGATCTTAAGATACTTTTTACGTTTTGGCGGATAAGCCGCCGGGGATCTGCGTATCTTGCCGAGGGATCCTTGCAGCTATTGGCCGTGATGCTCGCGCTCAGGCGCAACAGGCGCACCGACATCTTCAGGTACAGTGGGGAGGGGCAAGACTGTTGGGCGCTTGCATCGAGGATGGATCTGCCCATGCCCGCTCAATTTATCTCTTAGTCTCTCTAATTCTACTGTGGTGTTTTTGTGTTGTTTGCCCGGAGGAATGGGAACGTGCGTTGCAATCGCTGGCCGGTCTTGGGTGTAAAGCAAACAAGGGCTCTGTGGGGTAGTTGGGTGCAAGGAACCGGTTTGGCAATGGCCTGCTGGGCAGTGGCGGGCCTTCGGTCGGCAGCTTGGGGGATCCCCGGGCAATCTCCGGATCAGGTGGCGGCCTGGGTGAGGGACAATCCTGTGCTGCGGCCCCGTCCGGGCGAAACCCTGAACATCAACCGAGTGGAGCCGGATGGATCCCGCTTTACGTTCTTGGCCTCGGTGGCTCCGCCAGGACGGATCATCAACCCGCTGGATCGGGAGACGATTCGCTCGGAGCGGATGACGTTCTTTCGCCCCCAAGGACTGACAGCAGGGGATCTCTTTCAAGCCATTCGCGACGTTTATGGGCCGGAGATCGCCGCCGATCTGGATCAGGCGGTGGAGGTGATTCGCTACCCGTCCCCAGAAGCTCTGGCAAGCAGTCCGGGCTATACCTTGGCCCTTGCCATCCAAGGGGTGGTGCTGCGGGGAAACCAATTCGTGTACTGGCTGGAGCTGACGCAAAACCCCGATGGCCGTGTACAGCAGGGGCAGGTGTGGGTGTTCCAAGAGGAATGGCTACCCAAGGTGGAAGGGGAGTTGGCGGAACGTTTCCCCTTGCAGGTGATGACCCGTTGAGGGGCCCCCAATCTTTATCCCCGAGGAGAAGGGCACTCAGGGGCGGAGGGAGTTGCTGACATCCAAAGCCGGCAATTCCACCCGTTCTACCTGGGGCCGAAAGCCCAACCAAGGAGTGGCCAACTGGGCAAATCGCTCTGGATCCCCGCTCACGTAGAAACGGTGGGGTTCCTCCTGGGCAGCGGTCGAGGGGCGGCGCAAGTCCCACAAACTCAATTCGCGGGCCAGGGATCCCACCAGCGCCATCCCCGGATCCACTCGTTTGACCGAGGGGGGCAGCAAAGGCTTCAGGATCGGATCCAGCAAGGGGTAGTGGGTACAGCCATAGACAAGAGTATCGATCCCCTGTTGCAACAGCGGTTGCAGGTAGCGTTCAGCCGCCTGTCGCAGAGCAGGGCTATCCAGCCATCCGGCTTCAATGAGAGGGACGAACTCAGGGCAGGCCTGCTCCCAACAGTAAACGGGGTACGGAAAACGTTTGGGATCCAGAGCGCTGTACTCTTGAATGGCTTTTGAGTAAGCGCGACTCTTGACCGTGGCCACCGTGGCGAGCACCCCAATGCGGGATCCCTGGGCCAGTGCTGCCTGGGCGCCGGGCAGGATTAACCCCAGAATGGGCAGGGCAAACTCCTGCCGCACCTGTTCTAGGGCCAAGGCCGAGCTGGTATTGCAGGCCATCACCACCAGCTTCACCGGCTGTGCCTGCATCCATGTCAGAATTTGCCGCACAAAGGCCAGGATCTCCTCTGGCGAGCGTTCCCCATAGGGCAACCGCGCTGTGTCGCCGAAGTAGATGAGCCGTTCCTGGGGGAGTCGGCGGCGCAAAGCTCGCCAAACCGTCAGCCCGCCCAAGCCGCTGTCAAACACCCCAATTGGCCAACTGGGATCTGGCTCTGATTTCCACTCCCACTGCATGCTCCGTTCTCCTCAACACCTTGGCCTAAGCTGCTGTATCCTACCCTGCTTTCGAGAATCTCGGCGACAGATTCCCTGCCTTCCCTCTGAGATCAACTGGGCCAACTGGATCGTCAATTCGATCAATTAAGGATCAATTGAGAGATCCGATAGACATGAACAAGCTCAGCCAACGGCTAGCGACTGCGCAAGAAAGTCTCAATGCCATCGGCAATGGCCCGCGCCAAAATAGCCTGATATTCGGCAGTAGCCAATTTTCGCCCTTCGGTTGGGTTGGTTACGTATCCCAACTCCAGCAGCACGGAGGGCATACCCACAGGTGTTTCCCGCACCATAAAAAAGCGGGCCCGTCTCACCCCCCGGTCAGCAGCACCGGTGGCCCTGACCAAGCTGCGGTGCAAGATGGCGGCCAGCTCGGCGCTATCGGGTCGCAGGTAATAGGTCTCGATGCCGTGAATGCCGGAGCGATCCAGGGCGTTGGCATGAATGCTCACCAGCAGGGCAGCATTGGCCTGAACGGCCATATCCACCCGCGGTTGCAGCAGCACTTCCCGGTCATCGGTGCGGGTCATCACCACCCCGTACCCCCGCTCCTGCAGCCGTCGTCGTACCTGGTGGGCAACGGAGAGCACGATGTCCTTCTCCTGGATCCCATCCACCCCGATGGCACCGGGATCCCGTCCCCCGTGGCCGGGGTCGATGGCAATGACCGTCCGGTTCAGAGATTGGGGGGTGGAAGGGGAGGCAGGGCCGGGCGTCTGCGGCTGAGGTATTGGTGGAGGAGCATTCAGAGGTCGCAGCTCCAAGGTAATGCGGCGGGATCCCTGGCCGGGGTTGGGCTCGAAGACATTGAACTCCTCGGCGGGCTGCACCAGAATGCTGACCGTGCGGGCATCTTCCTGGACAAAGCGGATCCGCTCCACCGGCCCTCCAACCGGCAAGCCGGGATCCGGCATAGACTGGGGCAGGCGAGCGGGCGCCACGTTGATGCGGTAGCCACCACTCTCGGGATCCCAGCCGGCCCGGTAGAACATGAATCCATCGGCGCTGATGATCAACCGGTTGCCCTGGAGCTGAACCGATTGCAACGTGGCCAGCGGCCCACTGCTGTTGGCAGAGCTGACCTCGGGCAAAAGGCTGGCCTGGGCAGCACCGCCGGCAGGCTGGATCCAGATCCCACCCCGCTGTGGGTCGTAGCGGGCTTCCCAGTCGCCACCGGAGGAATCCACATCCAGCACTACCCGAGCAACGGTGGGCTCAAACTGCCCGATACGCAGCCGCGAAACCCCCAGACGGTTGATGACATAAGCTCGCTGGGTGAGGGCAGGGCTGAGGGTGGTGTTGAGAAAATCCACCACTACCCGATCCGGATCGAGGATGCGCCGCACCGTAGTGGAGGGGCTGCCTTGGGTACGGATAAAAAAGCCTTCTGCTTGCGGGGATACCTCTAAAATTTGATGGCCGGAGCGGGAGACAGGCAGGGGTGGGGGGGAT
>NZ_JANSIO010000166.1:0-4327 GCF_047462195.1 Synechococcus sp. R3-13
CCCCTTGACAGAAGTAGCAGGCTTGTACCTGAGGGGCAAACCCTGCCAACGCCAGGAGGTGATACAACCCATGGGTGAGCAAGGGCAGAACGGCCTGTTCCGAAGCAGCCCGCTCGATGCGTTCCAAGTGTTCGACCAACACCACAAACAGCTCTTCCTGGGCTTGATCGGGCAAGGCCAACAGCAAGGCCACCTCCGCCAAATACTGCGCTGCTGTGAGATGGGCTAAGCTGCGGCTGAGACGAGGAAAAGTCTGGAGGGTTTCCGCTTGGACAATGCGCTGTAAACGCTGGGAGGTATCTGCTTGGGCAGACCAGCGCCCCCGCACCATCAGCAAATCGTTGATGACAAAAGGCTCCATCCGCCCGCCCAGCTTGGAAGGCTGCTTACGGGATCCCTTGGCCACCGCCCGGATCAACCCTTGCTCGCGAGTCAAGATGGTAACAATCCGATCCGACTCTCCCAGGGGGATCCCTTTCAGGTTGATGCCCGTAACCCGGTAGGTGCGGCCACTCATGGGGTTCCTCTGGCTTTCAGCTCTTGCATCAGCTCCAGCCCCCAAGAGGTGCCAATACGGCTGGCCCCCGCCTGGATCATGGCCTCTGCTTGAGCCACTGTGCGAATGCCGCCCGACGCTTTCACCCCCACTTTACCGCGGCTGAGTTGCCACAACAGTTGCACATCTGCCGGCGTCGCCCCCCCCATCCAGCCGGTGGAAGTCATCAGAAAAGCCGCCCCCGCATCGATACAAATCTCCCCGGCCAGCTTTTTCTCCTCCTCGGTCAGCAGAGCCGTTTCCAAAATGGCCTTGATGCAGACCCCCGTTTCTTCCACCAGTTGGGCAATCTCGGCATGGAGGCGATCCAGCTCCCCCGCCTTGAGCCAAGCCAAGTTGATGCGGACATCCAGCTCCCGGCACCCCTGCTCCACCGCCAGTTGGGCCTCGTAAAGCTTGGCCTCTGCAGTGGTTGTGCCCAGGGGAAACCCCACCACCGTGCTCACCTTGACCGGGGATCCATGCAGCCGCTCCACCACCCGCGGCACGTAGCAAGGAGGAACACAAAAAGTGGGGAAGCCATAGCGCAAGGCAATCTCACACCCCTGGTCAATCTGTTCTGGAGTAACCATCGGCAACAGCAGAGTATGGTCGATGTACTCCGCCAAATTGAGCGAGCTATCCGCTATGCCCTTGCGCTCCAGAGAGAGCATTGGTCGATCCCCCAGCACCCATCTTTACTCTAGCTTCAGTTTTCACCTGCAGGGATCCCCAAAGAGGGCTGAGCCTCTGGCCACAGCCAACCCACCAGGGCATCCCTTCGACCCCACAGTGTCCATTCCCTCGGCACAGCTCACACAGGCTGCTGCCCGATTGCGAGCCCTGATTGACTCGCGGGGGGGCATGGGTTAACTGTACTCAGGCACAAATGCGGGGCAAAGGGGCGGGTGCCGAGGTCACCTGCAGCAATCGGGGAATACGGCTGCTGTCGTAGATGCGAAATTCTTTTTCCAAGATGGCTTTTTCGTCGCGCACCGCCTGGTTCAATACGATGGATCCCTCTGGATCGGAGACGGAACGGTGAAAAGTGCCGGGAGGAATGCGCAAAATGCCTCGGTTCGCTTCCAGGCGCACAATATGGAAGGGATCCCTCCAGCTAAAATTCACCAGGTAAAACGTCCGTCCGCCCCATAAAGCCAGCAAGTTGTCCTCCTGGTGTGGATGCATATAAAACTGCCAATAGCCCTGCGGATTGTTGGGGGGACTGATGGCGGGCCCATCATGGTAAACCAAATCGCGGGCGTTGGATCGCGCAACCGTGATGTCGAAAAAGCGCACGCCGGGAGTATCTCGAAATTGATGGAAAGGCAATAGGGCAAACATGGATCTCGACATAGGGACACTTGACCAACGACAGGAAGATAAAGATGATTTCACACTGTTTCGCGTTATTTCGCAGTGTGAAGGAGAAGTTATGTCGTAGTTTAGTCAGGTGCGGCGGAGGGTTCAAACCTGAGATAGCATCACATCTATGCGCAGATCGAATAGATGGGATCCATGAACATCTCACAACTGCAAACCCTGGTGGCTGTGGTGGAGCGGGGGAATTTCAGCGATGCCGCTCTGCAATTGCACATTTCCCAGTCGGCGGTGAGCCGGGCCATTGCCAGCCTAGAGGAAGAATTGGGGGTGACTCTACTGGTGCGCGGTCGCTTTGGGGCGCGCCTAACCCCGGTGGGGGAGCGACTGCTGCGCCATGTTCGCAAAATGCTGCAACTGCGGGAACAAATGGATTATGAGGCCAACCTGGAAAAAGGGTTGCGGGGGGGAAGTGTGCGGGTTGCCGCTTTTCGCAGTGCTGCAACTCATTTGTTGCCACCGGTGATCGCCCGCTTCCGCCAACAATTTCCGCAGATTACCCTCACCCTCACAGAAGAAGATCCGGCCACTGTCGAACATCTGTTGCGATCAGGCCAGGTGGATATTGGCCTGTTGCCCCTGCCGCGGGCTGCTGAGGATCTCCAGACGTGGGAGATCGCCCGTGATGAATTCATTGTGTTGGTTCCGCTGAGTTTTGGGCCCCTGCCGGAAACCTTGACCTGGGAGGATCTTTCCCGTTTTTCCTACATTCTCTACAACTACGCCGAATGTACCACGGCGGTGCGGAACCACTGGGAAGCTGCCCACCAAACCCTCAAGGTGGCCTACTTGGTGAAGGAAGACTCCACCATTGTGAACATGGTGGCGCAGGGTCTGGGGGCTGCCATTTTGCCTCGCTTGGCCGCCATCCCCATTCCCGAAGGGATCCAGATCCGTCGGCTGCCGATCCCACTGGAGCGGGTGATCGGAGCTGCTGTTCTGGCCTCTGCGCTGCATCCGCCCGCAGTATTTGCCTTCCTAGAAGCCTTGCGGGGAAACCCGTCTCAGTTGCCAAGTCAAGTTCGGAACTGACCGCATTCGGGATTGTCTTAAACTCCTCTTAAATGCTGTTTTATGGATAACTGCTAGCATGAGGCCAACTTCACTCCCACCCCCCGGAAAGGAAGGCCTCTATGAACTGGCTGACGCTGCTTGGGCTACTTTGTCTTCCCGGCTCTCTGCTTTCATGTGTTGAGTATTTGCGCTCCCAAAGGTTGGTTCAACAGCTCTCCACCACTCGGTTGCTCAAGGTAGCCGAGCTTCGCAATCTCGGTCAGACAAGTCCACAGGCAAAAGGAGCAAACTTGGCCCAAGTTTATGGCAGGATTTTGTGCAATCGGCCTTTGGTATCGGAATTTTCGCGACAGCCTTGCGTCTACTACAAGTCCGAGATCTCTTGGGAGTATGACGAAGTCGAATGCTATCGAAAGTATTTGAACAGCGAAGGCGACGTAACCTACAGCGAACGGATCAGCGAAGGCGAATACCAGAACGCTCTGCGCTTGGGATCCCGGGCAAAATCCTATCCGGGGAGAATGACCGCAAAGGAGCCCGGATTGGGCTATTCTGCCCCCAGTTCTTTCCAGAAAAGGGTTGATCCCGGCTACTCCGATTCTTTCCCACAAAAGTCCAACCCTGGCTACTTCGGCGCGGCATCCTTTCCGCAAAAACCCGGCTCTGGCTACCCCGGTTCGGATGCTTTCCAGAAGAAGCCTGGTTACCCCGATTACCCACAAAAGCTCGGCTCTCCAGCCTATCCCGAAAAATTGCCGTTTTCTGAAGCAGGCTCTCCCCAAAAGTACTACAACAATGTGTACTCCGATCCGAGCACAGGCCGGGAATATCTCCTGGAGAGAGAGACGAGAACGAGAGATGAAACCCTTCACTCAGTGGTTCGCCAGATCCCTTTTTTCATCGAAGACGAAACCGGAAGGGTGAGGGTGGATCCCACGGGTGCGGAGGTAGAGGCTATGGCGGTTGTGGATGAGCGTGTCTTTCCCGGAAAAGGCCCCAGCCGCTTCAACTTCGATCTCAAGCGCTACCTTTCCCAAGTGAGAACAGAAAACCGCTCCACTCGCTCTTTCATCTATAAGGAATGGGTGATTCCGGTGGATGCGATGGCCTTTGCCATGGGGCAGGTGCGCTTCGAGGCAGGGGATCCCGTGATCCGAAAACCTCTTTCTGGGGGACGGTTCATGATCGCGCCCAAATCCCCTGAAGCCCTCTTGGAAGAGCAGCGCTCCAATGCCAGCAGCTACCTGGTGTTGTCCATCGTCCTGCTGGGCATCGGCGTTTTCACCGTGCTCTACCTGCTGCAATCCCTGCAACCTTATCGCTGATAGGCTCCCGGCCTTCCTGTCCAGGGAGAGGGAAACCTCGGGTTACCAAAAAACTGGGTCTAAAGCCCCGCCC
>NZ_JANSIO010000167.1:0-2178 GCF_047462195.1 Synechococcus sp. R3-13
GGGGGTGCAGGCTCACACCGTCTTTTTGCAGCAAATACTCCTGGATCACCTGGTTGCCTCAGCAGTGGGATCCCCTCGCATGGGCAGGCCTGTTCTTTACGACCCAGAGGGGCAAACTGCTCCGCAGCGCTGGCGGGAACGCTCCGGCAGCCTCCAGTTGGCCCAGGCCCTGTTGATACACCATTTGGAAGCCCAGTTGCAGGCGGTGTTTTACCAGAGCTTGATCAGTCGGCTGGAGCTGCTCCTCTATCGGTCGGGGATCCCCGAATGGGAAAACGGTGTAACCTACTCCTCCTGGGTGAGCGAAGAGTGGTTGAAGCTGTGTCAAGAGCTGTGCGGAGATGCGGTGGAACTGTTGCCGGAACACCAGTTTTACTGGGTGGGGATGCCGGAGCTGTTTCTCCACCCCTTTAGTGCCTATCAGGCTAGCCTTGCCAGCCTGGTGGCCTTGGCCTGTCACCGCCGCTATCACAGTTCTCCGCGCAACTTTCTGCCCCACTACCTCCGTTGGTTGGCCAGCCCGCCCGGATCCCTGACTTTGGAAGAAACCACCCAGCTGCTGCAGGCGGATCTGAGCGACCCAGGGGGAGTGTTGCAGGCGCTGGAGGAGCTGGAGCATTGGATCGAGACGCTAGAAAAGCTGCTGGAAGAGAATCCAGATCACTGAACCAACGATGACTCACCCTTGTTCTCTTGGACATAGGCGTGCTCTGCGGCGGGAAGAACTCTGGAACCCTGTACCCGACTCCTGCGAACCCACCCCAGCAGAGCCAGCCGTTAAAGTGCGTCCCTTCCTAAAATGGGCAGGGGGAAAAGGGCAACTGCTCAGCCAATACGAACCCTTTTTTCCTCGCGCCTGGAACACCTATCACGAGCCCTTTTTGGGGGGTGGAGCGGTCTTTTTTCATCTGGTCCAAGGGATCCCATCGGGTTCTCGACACTTTGTTTTGTCGGATATCAACCCTGAGCTGGTGAATGTGTATCGCTGCGTGCGGGATCAGGTGGAGGAGATCATTGCCCTGCTCAGCCACCACCAAGCCCACCACAGCCGGGATTATTACTACACCATCCGCGCGGCTCGATTTGAAGATCCGGCGCAACGGGCTGCCCGCCTGCTGTACTTGAACAAAACCTGTTTCAACGGCCTCTACCGGGAGAACTCGCGGGGAGAGTTCAATGTTCCTTTGGGCCGTTACCGCAATCCCCGCATTTGCGACGCGGAGAACCTACGGGCCGTGGCACGAGTTTTGCAAGGCGTGGAGATCACAGTGCAGCCGTTTTGGCAGGTGCTCGAACGAGCCAAACCCGGGGATTTCGTCTATTTGGATCCCCCTTACTATCCCCTTTCTGCCAGCAGCAGCTTCACAGCCTACAGCCGGTTTGCCTTCGGCGAAGCGGAACAGATCCGCCTGCGAGAAGTGTTTGGAACATTGGCCGACCGAGGCGTGCAGGTGCTGCTCTCCAATTCCGATTGCCCCTTTGTGCGGGAACTGTACCGGGATTACCCCATCCAGACCATCTCTGCCAGCCGTGCCATCAACGCCCAGGGCCACAAACGCGGTCCCATCACCGAGGTCTTGGTGCTGAGCCATCCCAGCCTGGCCACCGCCTGCAGTGGGCCGGAAGGGATCCCGTTTTGCCCCAGAACCGTCTAGGGTAATGGATGAGCAGGTCGAGATCCGAGGCGGGATCTTGAGCTTGGACACACTATTGCTCCGCAACGCTGACGCGACGAGACAACGGGAACAACAGCGCATGGATCCACGAGAAATTGAGGCGTTGGTACGGGCCGCCCTGCCCGGTGCGAGAGTACAGGTGGAAGACACGGTCGGCGATGGCCACCATTTCCAGGCCATTGTGGTGGCGGAACAATTCCAGGGCTTGCCCCTGATCAAACAGCACCGGCTGGTGAATGAGGCCCTGAAAGCTTACCTGCAGGATGGCCGCCTACATGCTTTGGCCCTGCGCACCTTTACCCCCGCCCAGTGGGAGCAACTCCAGGGGCCGGATGGCTGATCGCGACAGCAGGACAGAGTCCCCTTGAGCCAAGAGGGTCATTTCCGGTCGCGCTGGGCATCGCCTCGATTCCCGGCTCCTCTCTTCCTTTGGGAAAGGGGCTGGAGCTGTCGCAAACGGGAATCCTCAAGGGATCGCCTCAAAGCGGCTTGAAACAGCCAC
>NZ_JANSIO010000168.1:0-833 GCF_047462195.1 Synechococcus sp. R3-13
GAAAGGAGCCTAAGCGGTTGATCCCAGCGGCAAAACTGGAAATGCTTTGAATCTGGTTGGCCACAATGGAGAGGGCGCTCAACACCTGGCTGAAGGCAATGGTGGCTTGGGTAATGGTGCCGAAATCTCGCACGCCGCTGAAGTAAAGGGGGGCGACGATGACATAGGGCACAATGCGGGTGAAATAGTTGTAGGCGTATTGGAAAATATCGATGATGGCCTGCCAGATGATCAGCAAGTTAAAATTGCGCAAGGCCGCACCAAAGCGATGCAAAATTTGCCTGAGTTCTTGATCCTCTCCCTGGTAAAAGGCGATGGACTCGGCATTATCCCGCACATGCACCAAGCTGTAGCGAAAATCGGCTTCGTAGCGCAGTTGATCGAAGTTAATTTTGATCAGCTTGCGACCAGCCAAAATGGCGATGGCGGTACCAATGGTGGCATAGACCACCAGCCCCAACGCCAACGGACGAGAAATGCCATAGAGAATGCCGGTGAAGGCGTAGAGGGTGAGAATCGAGTCAAGAATGTCCAACAGGAAGGAGAGGGTGGTGCCGGTAAAGGAGCGAACATCCTCGGAAATGCGCTGGTCGGGGTTGTCGATTTCGGTGTTGGCGGCGTTGGAATCCAGCTCGTAGTAAGCCCGCTGATTGAAGTAGCGATCCAGAAAATGATCGGTCAGCCATTCTCGCCAAAACAGCCCTAGCTTGAGGCGAGTGTAGCGGTAGATCACCAAAATCGGAATGGCTGAGATAATCAGCACTCCATAAATAATCAAAAACTGCCAGAAAGTGGGCTCTTCTTTTTGCTGCAGAGCTGTGTCGATAAACCGA
>NZ_JANSIO010000169.1:0-7705 GCF_047462195.1 Synechococcus sp. R3-13
CCCGTCAACGAAACCGGTGGCGGCATTGTCGAGGTGAACGCTTCTCCGGGTTTGCGCATGCACCTGGCCCCCAGCGAAGGGATCCCGCGCAATGTGGCTGAGCCCATCATCGACATGCTCTTTCCCCCCGGCAGCCACACCCGCATCCCCATCCTGGCCGTCACCGGCACCAACGGCAAAACCACCACCACCCGCCTGATCGCCCACATCCTCAAAGGCATCGGCAAGCGGGTCGGCTTCACCACCACCGACGGCGTTTACATCCAAAACCATCAAATTGCCAAGGGAGACATGACCGGCCCCCACAGCGCCCGCCTGGTGCTCAGGGATCCCACCGTGGAAGTAGCAGTGCTGGAAACGGCGCGGGGCGGCATTTTGCGAGAGGGTCTGGGGTTCCCGGAATGCGATATCGGCGTGGTGCTCAACGTAACCTCAGATCACTTGGGGTTAGGGGATATCGAAACCCTGGAAGACATGGCCCGCGTCAAATCCGTCTTGGTGGAAGCGGTACACGAGCGGGGCTACGCTGTCTTGAATGCCGATGATGGTCTGGTGGCCGCCATGGCCGCCAATGTCAAGGCGACGGTGGCCTACTTCAGTATGAACCCGGAAAATCCCCTCATTCAAAAGCACATTGCTTCCGGGGGCACGGCGGCTGTTTATGAAGAGGGCCACATCTCCATTTTGAAACGGGGCTGGAAACTGCGCATCGAAGATGTCAGCAACATTCCCCTCACCCTCTCCGGCAAAGCCAGCTTCATGATCCAAAATGCCCTAGCCGCCACCTTGGCAGCCTTCCTGCACGGGGTTTCCATCGACGACATCCGCATGGCACTGGGCACCTTCACCAGTTCTGTGGCCCAAACCCCTGGTCGCCTCAACTTGTTCGATGTGGGGGGCTACCAAGTGCTGGTGGACTATGCCCACAACCCGGCAGGTTACGAGGCCATTCAAAGTACCCTAGAGCGCTGGGATTGCCAACGAAAAATTGGGGTTATCGGCGGGCCTGGGGATCGGCGCAACAGCGACCTACGAGAGCTGGGAGTCTTGGCAGCGCGCATGTTCGACCGAGCCATTGTCAAAGAAGATGATGACCGGCGAGGACGGGAACCAGGCGAGGTGGCCGCCCTAATCCGGCAGGGTTGGGAACAGGAAAAGGCAGGGGATCGTCTGCAGGAAATCTTGGATGAGGCAACTGCTATCGAAACCGCTCTGGAGAAAGCCGAACCCGGAGACCTGGTGGTGATCTTTCCGGCGGATGTACAGCGCACCATCCAGATCATCACCCGCTTTCAAGACAAGCTTAATCCCAAACCCAGTTACCGTGGCTCCTCCTACAGCATCGGCCCAGATTTGATCTCCCCCAGCCCTGACGTCAAACTGTCTTAGGCTGGCTGCCGACAACTCCAGAGTGCTCTATGGCCTCCATTCCTGGACAGACATCGAGAATTGAGTGGGCGGAGGTGACCCATAAGTCCTCGGCGGCGATATCCTAAGTTTAGGCTGGCGGGGGCGGGTGACTTGTCTTTTGGGAAGCAGCAGGTGTTCGGCTCAGGGGATCCTCGGCTTTTCAGAAGCCTTAACCGTTCTAAAAAAGTCTGAGGGATGGCAGACAGAACTTTGGGGATCCCAAAAGGTCTAAAGACTCCGTCCCGCCGACGCGATGGGAATGTCGTTAGGGTAGTTGTGAATTTGGCAAGGAAAACAGCTCATGGACAGCGCTCTGCTTCAAGCGGCTCGCCAGATTTATCAATTTCATCTGCAGCATCGACCGGAAGTGCTGGAGCAACCTCCGCGGGGGGTAGTTATTCACCGCCGTACCCTGCGAGGGGATCTGATCTTTTCCGAGTTCCCCATCCTGCTGCCCCAGGAAACTTTTATTCCGCTGCAGCAATTGGAGCCGCTGCGGTGAGGCACAAGGAGCTACGCTGACAGAGCAGATCCTTCCTTTTTCTGCCTTTAGGGACTCCGTCCTGCCGACGCGATGGGAATGGCTGCCATGCTCGAGATTCTCCCCTACTGCACAACGCTCACATGATGTGGCTGAGCATGATGTGGCTGAGCAGCGCCGACGCCAACAGAATCTGGGAGCTGCGCCTACTGGGCTGGGTGCTGGTACTGGTGCTGGGGGCCTGTGTGGGCAGCTTCTTGAACGTGGTGGTCTATCGCCTGCCGCAGGGCCTTTCTCTGCTCCATCCCGGATCCCATTGTCCAAGCTGCAAGACGCCGCTGGGCCCCACGGAGAACATTCCCATCCTGGGCTGGTTGTTGCTGCGCGGTCGCTGCCGCCATTGTGGAGCGCAGATTAGCTGGCGCTACCCTGCCGTTGAGGCGTTGACAATGGGCCTGTTTGCCCTCAGCATCGGCGCTTTGGGGTTTTCTGCCCAAGGGATCCTCACCTGCGTCTTGTTGAGCTGGCTGTTGGCCCTGGCGCTCATCGATCTGGATACCTTTTTGCTGCCGGAGGAGCTGACCCGTTCAGGCCTGGTGGTGGGGCTTTTGGCCCGCCTGGCTCTGCCGTGGCTCCAGGGATCCGGATCCCTGGCCGCTACAGGCCTGTCACTGGTGGAAGGGATTGCAGGAGCTGTGCTGGGCCTCTGGCTGCTGGAGGGCATTGGCCTCTTGGCCCGTTGGGTCTTGGGGCGGGAGGCTATGGGCGGGGGAGATAGCAAGCTGTTGGCCCTGATCGGCATGTGGTTGGGCTGGCAGGGGGTGGTGGTGGCCCTTCTTTTGGGTTCCGGGTTTGGCCTGCTGGCTAGCTTGCTGGCCATGACCAAGGGGCGGGCCCGCCTGGGAAAGCCCATCCCCTTCGGCCCCTACTTGGCTATGGGCGGAGGGGTAGCCGCTCTAGCCGGATCCCAACTGGTGGAGGGCTACCTGCGCTGGCTTGACCTGGTGGGGTAGAGGGAACGTCCATTCAACATTGGATACTTCATGTTTCGGGATCTATGACTTCAAACTGATCGGGAAAAAGAATGAGATTAAAATATCGAAAACCTCCTACCAAGCTCAAATCCGGAACCGCTAAATCAACCGCATAGCCTTCAGTGGGATCTGAGTAACATTCCACAATGGATCCCTGAGTTCCAGCAGGAATAGTGGTCTCGCTGAAATACTCCTTGACATCTGCCACAGTTTTGACTCTACTGTATGGCTTGATTCTAGAAGTGGTTTTACTCATCATTGTGTACCTCTAGCCAATTGGTGACCAAACGAGGGATTAAACTTTCCTTATCAACCTGCCACACGGTCACTAAAGTGCCTTTTTTCTGATTGAGGCCCAAAATTTCAATCTTGACTCGATAGCGGCTTCCATAGGGTGTTGGAAACGGATCCCCGGCTAAGGCGCAAGGCAGAGCAGCAGTAACCTGTTGCAGAATGTGAGCAAATCCCACCCTTCTTCCCTCTGGTGTACTGACATCATAGCCAAGCTCTGCAAAGGCAATCCACTTGCCTTGATTTCCAGGATTAGCTGGATTCATAGAGTAATCAACGAACTTGGCAGGATCCACTGCTGCTTCAGAAGCCCTGGGCAAGGATCCGGCCGTGGTTGCAGCTTTTGCCGACTTCACGTAAGGTCTAAGGACTCCGTCCCGCTGGCGCGAACAGTAGCCCAGACGTCTCACGCTAACCTGAAACAACCATATTAATTACTCCACCCCTTCGATTCTGTCCTCGATCTCCTGATACAGCTCCTGCAGACGCTCGATATTGGCCTGGGAAGTCTGCCAATAGCCGCGCCCATGCACCTCCAGCAGGGATCCGACAATGCGCCGGAAGGAGTGGGGGTTGAGGTTCATCAAGCGCTGCCGCATGGCCTCATCCTTGATGAAGGTCTCGTTGGTTTCTTCGTAGATCCAGTTGTCCACCGCACCTGCCGTGGCCGACCAGCCCGAAGTGTTGACCAACCGCTTGGCAATCTCCCGTACCCCTTCGTAGCCGTGCTTGAGCATCCCCTCATACCACTTGGGGTTGAGGAGCTTGGTGCGGGCGTCCAGACGGATGGTTTCGCTCAGGGTGCGGATCTGGGCGTTGGGCGTGGTGGTATCTGCCATGTAGGCCGAGGGGGCCTTGCCGTCGGGGCGCAGGCTCTGCACCAGCTTGGTGGGATCCGCGTCGAAGTAGTGGCTGACATCGGTCAGGCTGATCTCCGAGGAGTCCAGGTTCTGGAAGGTCACATCCACCGTTTTCAGGCTGGCCTCGAAGAGCTGTCGCATCTGCTGGTTGGGCAGGTTGGAGCCAAAGGCAAAGGACTTGCGGGATAGGTACATCTCCCGCAGCTCCCTCTCGTCCTCCCAGGAGCTGTTTTCCACCGCCAGGTTGATGTTGGCGGAGTAGGATCCGGAAGCGTTGGAAAAGACCCGCGTTGCCGCCTGCTCCAACGTCAGCCCCAGTTCTTCTGCCTGCTGCAAGGCGTGCTTGCGCACAAAGTTCAGCTCCGGTGGCTCCACCGCTGCGGCCGCCAGCTTCACCGCCCGGTCGATCAGGTCCATCTGGTTAACAAACAGATCCCGGAACACCCCCGAGCAGTTCACCACCACATCAATGCGGGGCCGGCCCAGTTCCTCTAAGGGGATTAACTCCACCTTGTTCACCCGCCCCAGGGCATCGGGTTTGGGTCGCACCCCCAGCAAACACAGCACCTGCGCCAGCGACTCCCCGTAGGTCTTGATGTTGTCGGTGCCCCAGAGCACCACCGAGATGGTTTCCGGGTACCGGCCACCGTTACTGCTCATC
Source organism: Synechococcus sp. R3-13 (assembly GCF_047462195.1). Taxonomy (NCBI): domain Bacteria; kingdom Bacillati; phylum Cyanobacteriota; class Cyanophyceae; order Synechococcales; family Synechococcaceae; genus Synechococcus; species Synechococcus sp. R3-13. The sequence goes on from NZ_JANSIO010000169.1 coordinate 4,738, forward strand.
TCGCGAGCCAGCAGCCGTTCCACCACGATCTCCGCAGACTTAATCGCGGCTGCCGTGGGGATAGACTGGGGATCCAAAGCATGGATGTTCCGTCCCGTGGGCAACACATTGGGGTTGCGGATGGGATCCCCCCCCGGCCCCGGCGAAATGTACTCCCCTTCCAAGGCCCGCAGCAGGGATCCCAGCTCTTGGTCGGCGGTAATTTGCTTCAGGCACTCTTCCAGGAACTCAAACAAAGGCTTCAAAAGATCCGGATCCACCTGTGGGTAGCCCGCCTCCTTCAGGGCCATTAGCCACGGCGCTTGCCGACCCATGTTGAAGAAGTTGAGCTTGGCCACCCTAGAGACCCGCCCCTGGGCATCGGTCTGCTCCTGCACCAGAGCTGCCACTGCCTTTTGACAAGCTTTGTTGATGCGATCCAGCAGCTCCGTATCCGCCAGGTGCCCCCGATCTCGGTTGCGGTAGATCTCGTCGATGTCCCGGCCCAGGCTTTGGGCAAGAATGCGCGGCAGACCCAGGATCCCTTCTTCGGGGCGGTCAATGCTGGCAATGCTCACCAGGGTGGCAATCGCCTCCTCTGCTGTGGGGGGCGCTCCAATGACGTGCAGACCACAGGGCAACAGCCGCGACTCGATCTCCATCAGCTGGGCGTAGAGCTTGCCCACCACCCTGTCCCGCTCTTCCAAGCTCAACTGGGCGGCGTCCCCCTGGGGCAACTCCACATCCTTGTCCAGGTTCACCAGCCGCGCCTTGTCGCAGATGGCGTTGACGATGGCGATGCCCCGCGCCCCCTCCCGCAGGGTTTGGTAGGAGCCGATCATCTCCCGCAGCTCTTGCAGCCCCTTGTAGAGGCCGGCGTTTTCTGCCGGCGGCGTCAGGTAGCTGATGGTGCAGGCGTAGCCCCGCCGCTTGGCAATAGTGGCCTCACTGGGGTTGTTGGCGGCGTAGTAGTACAGGTTGGGCAGGGATCCAATTAGATTATCCGGATAGCACTCGCCCGACATGCCGATCTGCTTGCCCGGCATAAACTCCAGGGATCCATGGGTGCCAAAGTGCAACACCGCATCCGCCCCCCAAACTTTCTCCAGGTAGGTGTAGTAGGCAGCAAAGCCGTGGTGGGGGCTGGCTGACCTGGAAAAAAGCAGCCGCATGGGATCCCCTTCATAGCCGAAGGTGGGCTGCACCCCGATGAACACATTGCCAAAGTGCTTGCCGTAGATCAACAGATTTTGCCCATCGGTATTCAGGTGCCCCGGCGCTGGCCCCCAGTATTGCTCGATGGCTTTCACGTAGGGTGTCAGCGCCTCGTACTCCCGCACCGACAGTTTGGCGGCCACATTCAGCTCCGGGCTGGCGTACTGGGCCTGGGGATCGTGCAGGATGGACTCCATCAGCTCCTGCGGGGTTTTGGGCAGCTCGGGGCCGAGGTCATAGCCGTTGTGGGCCAGGGCCTGCATCACCCGGTGAATAGAGGCAAATACATCCAAGTAGGCTGCTGTCCCCACATTGCCTTTGTCCGGTGGGAAGCTGAAGACGGTGATGGCGATCTTCTTCTCCAGCTTGGGCTTGCGCCGCAAATTGGCCCATTTAATGGCCCGCGCCGCGATCAGCTCGATCCGATCCTGCATTGCGTGAGCTTTGCCGGTGGCCGCGTCCCGCCCTGAGAGGATGATGGGATCAATGGCCCCGTCCAGCTCGGGAATGGCAATCTGCAGAGCCACCTGCACCGGGTGCAGCCCCAGGTCGCTGGCAGCCCATTCCTCCGTCGATTGAAACACCAAGGGCAGCGCCACCATGTAGGGGCGATTCAGCCGTTGCAGCGCTTCCACTGCTTTGGGGTGATCCTGCCGCGCCGGCCCCCCCACCAGGGCAAATCCCGTCAGCGACACCACCACATCCACAACCGGAGTGGTCTTTTGGGCATTCCAGAAAAACTCGTTCACCGGCTTGGAGAAATCTAGACCCCCGGCAAACACCGGCACCACCCGCGCCCCGCGCGACTCCAGCTCTTGCACCATGGCCACGTAGTGGGCATCATCCCCCGTCACCAGGTGGGTGCGCTGCAACACCAACCCCACGCAGGGAGCCAAGGGATCCTTCACGTCCTGCGGCAGATCCTCGCGGGCGTTGTACCAATCCAAATACTCCGCCAGACTGGCAAACATCTGCGGCGCCAAGGGGTGCCAGATGCCCATCTCCAAGTAGGTGACCGGCTCGGCAAAGGAGAGCTGCCCCCGCATCCCCGGCAGGTAGCGATCCGCCAGCATCAGCAAAAAGTTCTCCAGGTTCTCGCGGGATCCCCCCAGCCAATACTGAAAGCTGAGCATGAAGTTGCGGGCATCCTGCGCCTTGTCGAAGGGCAGATACTTCAGCACCTTGGGCAGGGTCTGCAGCAGCTTCAACATCCCCTCCTGGAAGTTGGATCCCTGCTGGCGCTTGCGCATGAACTGGGCGATGGCGCTCTTGGACTGGCCTAGCTGCGCCATAGAAAAGGCTCCCATCTTGTTCAGGCGCATCACCTCCGGCATGGAGGGAAACACCACCACCGCATCCAGCCGTTCCCGCAGGGGTTCTACCGCCTGCACCACCTTCTGGGCAATGTCCTCGATGAAGATCAAGGATCCAATAAAGACATTGGCCGTTTCCAGATCCCGCCGAAAAGCCTCATAGCCCGCGGGATCCCGCAGCTCCTCCACCAGATAGCCGGACAGCTCCACCGCCAGCTTGGAGTTGTGGGCGTTGATGTGCTGCACTGCTGCGGTCAGGGCACTCTGATATTGCGGCTCCAACACCACATACACCACCTTCATCAAGCGGCGATCCCCTACCTCGGCAGGGGTAACGTGGCGGGTGATGGGCTTAACCAGAGTAAACATGCGGTCGCTCTCCGTCGTGCAATGCAAAAATTGGGTAAACCGGGGAAAGGATTCTGTCCTGCTGACGCGAAAGGACTCCGTCCCGCTGACGC